>JBEPYX010000383.1:0-2423 GCA_041641155.1 Thermoflexus sp. | reverse complement strand
GTCCTGGTCGTGGCGGCGGACGACGGGGTGATGCCCCAGACCCGCGAGGCCCTGGCCCATGCCCGGGCCGCCCGCCTGCCGGTGATCGTCGCCCTCAACAAGATCGATAAGCCCACCGCCAACATCGAGCGGGTGATGAGCCAGCTGGCGGAGCTGGGTCTGGTTCCCCAGGAATACGGGGGCGACGCCATCGTGGTGAAGGTCTCGGCCAAGCAGCGGATCGGTATCGAGGACTTGCTGGAGGCGATCCTGCTGGTGGCGGAGACCCGGGAGATCAAGGCGAACCCCGATCGTCCGGCGGTGGGCACGGTGATCGACGCTCGGGTGGACAAGCGCGGCCCGGTGGCCACGCTGCTGATCCAGAACGGCACCCTGAAGCAGGGGGACATCATCGTGGCCGGCGCGACCTACGGCCGGGTCCGCGCCATGTTCGACGACCGGGGCCGTCCCCTGAAGAAGGCCCCGCCCTCCACGCCGGTGGAGGTTCTGGGGCTCTCGGACGTGCCCGAGGCCGGAGATCTGTTCGAGGTGGTGGAGGGCGAGCGCCAGGCCCGCGAGCGGGCGGAGCGGCGGGCGGCCGAGCGCCAGCGCCAGCGCCAGGTTCGGCGGATGAGCCTGGAGGATCTCTACCGCCGCATGCAGGCGGGCAAGATCCGCGAGTTCAACGTCATCGTCAAGACCGACGTCCAGGGGTCCATTGAGCCCATCATCGGCCTCCTGCAGCGGCTGGTGGAGAAGCACGCCAAGGATCAGCTCCAGCTCAACGTCCTCCACGCCGACGCCGGCGAGGTCAGCGTTTCGGATGTGACCCTGGCGGCGGCCTCGGACGCCATCATCATCGCCTTCAATGTGCCGGTGGACGCCGCGGCGAAGCGCCTGGCGGAGAGCGAAGGGGTGGATATCCGCCTCTACAACGTGATCTACCACATCGAGGAGGACCTGGAGAAAGCCCTCAAGGGAATGCTCGCCCCCACCGTTCAGGAGCGGATCCTTGGCCATGCGGAGGTCCGCCAGGTGTTCAAGGTGAAGGGCGGCCAGGTGGCCGGGTGCTACGTCCGCGACGGGGAGATCCGTCGGAACGCGATGGTACGGATCCTGCGGGCAGGCCAGAAGATCTACGAGGGGCGCATCGCCTCCCTCAAGCGTTACAAGGACGACGTCACCGAGGTGCGGGCGGGCTATGAGTGTGGAGTGGGAGTGGAGGGGTTCCACGATTTCGCCGAGGGCGACGTCCTGGAATGCTTCCTCCGGGAGGAGGTGACGGCGGCTTGAGGGGGGCGGAGCGGGGCCTCAGCGGGGCTGGGGGCGGGATGTCCGGCCCCGCTGAGGCCCCACCGGGGGCTGGGACTTGTTCCAAACTCCCGGTTGTGCTATAATGAAAAGCGCCATCAGGATCGACAAGGGGGATGCACCAGGGATTTCCCCTCCGTTACAGATCTCAGGATGACGAAAACAGGGCGCCTCAACAGGCGCTCTTTCTGTTTATCGGGATTTGAGGCGATTTTCGCCTGGATTTCCGGAGAACTCCCTATCTCAATACAACACAACTTTGTGAGGCCCCATGAACGAGCAGCCCATCTATCTCACCCGGGAAGGCTATCAGAAGCTTCTCGAGGAGCTGGAGTATCTGCGCACCGTTCGACGCCAGGAGGTCGCGCGGCGGTTGAACCTGGCGATGGACGAGGGAAACTACGACGAGAACGCGGAATACGAGGCCGCCAAGACCGAGCAGGCGTTTGTGGAAGGCCGGATCTTGACCCTGGAGGCCATGCTCCGCCGGGCGGTGATTATCGAGGAGATGGCCGGCCCCAAGACCTTCGTCACCCTGGGGAGTTGGGTGACGATCCAGGAGGAAGGCAGCTCGACGCCGGAGCGCTACCAAGTGGTGGGCTCGGCGGAGGCCGACCCCGCGCACGGGCGGATCTCCAACGAATCCCCCCTGGGGCAGGCCCTCCTGGGCCGCCAGGTCGGCGATTGGGTCACCGTTCACGCCCCGGACGGTGTGCTGCGCTTTCGTATCCTCCGCATCGAATAGGTGCCGCGATGGCCCTCTTCCGGGAGATCGTCCGCCGCCGTCTTGAGAAGGTTGCCCGGCTGCGCGCTCGGGGGATGGACCCCTACCCACCCCGCTCCCGTCGCACCCACACCAGCGCCCAGGCGATCCGAGCGTTCCAGGCCGCCGAGGGACGGGAGGAGACAGTGGAGGCCGTCGTCGCCGGGCGTCTCACGGCGGTCCGTATCATGGGGAAGGTCACCTTCGCCGACCTCCACGACGGCGACGGCCGCCTCCAGCTGTTCCTCCGCTACGATGATTTGGGGGAGGAGCGCTACCGCTTCTTCCAGGACTTCTTCGACCTGGGGGACTTCATCGAGGCAGAGGGGACGATGATGCGCACCCGGACCGGGGAGATCTCCCTCCGTGT
>JBEPYX010000382.1:0-2441 GCA_041641155.1 Thermoflexus sp. | reverse complement strand
GGGGCCGATCGCAACCGGTTCTTCCCCGTTTTGGGCAACCACGATTGGGAGACGGCGATGGGTCGCCCCTATCTGGACTATTTCACCCTGCCCGGCAACGAGCGCTATTACGAGATCCGCTGGGGGGCGGTGCACCTGTTCCTCCTGAACAGCAACCCAGGGGAGCCCGACGGGATCACTGCTCACTCCCGACAGGCGCGCTGGTTGCGGGAGCGGCTCCGGGCCTCGACCGCACCCTGGCGACTGGTGGTCCTGCACCACCCGCCCTACTCCTCCGGCCTCCATGGCTCCACCCCGGCGGTGCAGTGGCCCTTCGCCGAATGGGGGGCGACGGCGGTCCTCGCTGGGCATGATCATGTCTACGAGCGGATTGAACGCGAGGGGATCCTCTACTTCGTCAACGGGCTGGGCGGGCACCCGGCCCGCTATCCGTTCCGCGCCCCAGTCCCCGGCAGCCGGATCCGCTACCGCGAGAACTATGGGGCCATGCGGGTGGAGGCGGATCCCTGCCGGATCGTCTTCCAGTTCGTCACGATCGAGGGCCGCATGATCGATCAGGTCGTCCGGCTGCATCCCCGCTGCGCCGCCACCTGGCAAGGGCTCCAGCTGGGAGAGCCCATCGGCCTGCCTGAAAAATAGGGCCCAGGGCGAACGTCGCCGGGGAAGGCCGTCCGCCCTGGGGTCCGCGCCCGCTCCCGACCGAGCGCATGCCCTTCGTGGCCGCCGAATGATTCTCAGAGGTCGACCCTCCGGATCCTCTGTCGTTGGGCCCGCCTTGACGGACGCGCCCGCTCCGGGTAAGATACTGCTATGGAGACCGTGGCCCCGTCGTCTAGCCCGGTCTAGGACGCTGCCCTCTCAAGGCAGAGATCGCGGGTTCAAATCCCGCCGGGGCCACCTGCGACGGGCGCGGCGGAACGCCGCGCCCGGTTTGCTTTCCGGGGCCGGCCCCGGGTCCCTCGACAATCCTTGGAAAGGGAACGGCATCTGGTGATCGATTACGTTCGCTGGTTGCGACAGCGCATCGGCCCCGAGCCGGTCTGGCTGGTCTATGCCACCGCCCTCCTCGTGGATGCGGACGGGCGCCTCCTCCTGCAGCGGCGCGCGGATTTCGACGCCTGGGGCCTGCCCGGAGGGGTGATGGAGCCGGGTGAATCCCTCCTGCAGGCCCTCCATCGGGAGATCCGGGAGGAGACCGGCCTGGCCATCCAGGTCGAGCGGCTGATCGGCCTGTACACCTCCCCCGGGTTCATGGTGCGCTATCCGAACGGAGACGTCGTCCATCCGGTGACGGCCTGCTTCCTGGCGCGCCCCATCGGCGGGGCCCTTCGCCCCGACGGTCGGGAGTCCACCGCGTTGCGCTGGTTCGCCCTCGAGGAGATCCCGCCCTTGTTCCCTTGGTATGCCGCGATGGTCGCGGACTACCGGCGCAACGATCCGGCAGCGGCCTTCCAGAGCGGGGCCCCGGGGCGACCGTCCCCAACTCCTGGGGAGACGATTCGGCGCCTGCGGGCGCGGGTCGGCGCGGCCCCCCTGGTGGTCCCCGCCACCAGCGCTGTGGTGTTCAACGAGCGGGGGGAGATCTTGCTCCAGCGCCGGAAGGACACCGGCGAGTGGGGGCTCCCGGGCGGGATCATGGAGATCGGCGAGCGGATCGATCAGACCCTCGTCCGGGAGGTCGCGGAGGAAACCGGCCTCCAGGTGGAACCGGTCCGTCTAGTCGGGCTGTATACCGATCCGGCGTGGGCGTTCACCTATCCCAATGGGGATCGCTCCCAGCCCGTGGTGGCCTGCTTCGAGGCCCGGATCGTGGGGGGCCGCCTGCAGTCTGACGGCGTCGAATCCCTTGAGGTAGGATTCTTCCCGCTGGACCGGCTGCCGGAGCCGCTGGACTTCCGCTGGAGGATCCGAATTGAGGATGCCATCGCCCGGCATCCATGGGCGGTCGTGCGCTGAGCCCGCCTCCATCTTCCTTCCAGGATCCGCGTCCGGATGGGCAAGCGAGGATGGCCCGCGCTCCTCGGTCTGTTGTTCGCCCTGGGCGGGGCCCTGTTCTGGGCGGTCCGGTCCGCGGCCGTCCCTTCCCCACCGCCGACTGAGAGGCCGACGTTCATCCCACCGACGCGGACCTTAACGCCCACGCGGCCCCCAACGCCCACGGCCACGCCGGCGCCTTCGCCGACCCCTACTTGCCCGCCCGGGCGCTGGGCGGTGGACCGTGTACCGGTCCCCGAGATGGGGCTGGACATCCGCCTCCGGATCCACCTTCCCCCATGCCGGGCGTCCGAGCGGCGCTATCCGACGCTTTACCTCCTTCATGGCTATCCCTACGATGAGACCCACTGGGACCGGCTGGGCGTAGATGAGGCGTTGGAGAAGGGGGTCCGAGGAGGGCGCTGGCCGCCTTTCCTGATCGTGTTGCCGGGGTTCCCAGACACCCT
>JBEPYX010000381.1:0-2459 GCA_041641155.1 Thermoflexus sp. | reverse complement strand
GCCTCCCGGATCCAATCCGGGACCGGATCCTCCACCCGGTCCGCCCAATAGTCCACCACCCGCTTGAGGATGGACCGCATCATGCGCTGCGTGAGGCCTTCCGTGAGGGGGTAGATGGGGACGATGCGGGCGGTGTGCAGCAGCTCCCGATCGGCCGGCTCCCACTCCGGGGAGCGGAACACCGGGCGGCCCAGGAACTCGTCCACCCGCCCGCTCACCACGATGAACTGCCCCGCCCGGATGCGATCCAACAGGTAGGGCTGGTTGAACCAGGTGCACTCGATGACGCCGGAGCCGTCGGTGAGGAGGGCCTTGATCACCGTGAGGCCGTTCCCCGTCTGCTTGCTCCCGATGTCCATCACCTCGCCGATCACCGTCACCTCCTCCCCGATCCGGAGGCGATTGATCGGCTTGAGGGCCCGGAAGTCCACATACCGCCGGGGGAGCAGGTACAGCAGATCCCGGATCGTCCGCACCCCGAGGCGCGCCAGGCGCTGGGCCCGCTCCCGGCCCACCCCGTGGATCAGATGGACCGGCGCATCCAGCCCCATGGCCTCCACCTGGGCCGCCTGCTTGGGCGGCACCGGAGGGACCGATCGGGCCCGGGCCCGGGCGGGGGCGGCCCCCTCGGCCCGCTCCCTAGGCGCCGGGGCGGAGGAGGCCGGCTTCGGCGGCTCGACGGCCGGTGGGGGCGCGGGGGGCTCCGGCTTCGCCGCCAGGGCCGGGCGGGAAACCCGGGCCTCCTGCCCCCGCTGCATGGCCTCCTGGATGCGGGCCTCGATCCGTTCGATCAGCCGCCGGCGTTCCCCCTCATCCGCCGCCTCGTAGCGCCGCAGGTCCGCGTAGATCTCCTCCAGAAGGAGGAGCAGATCCGGTTCGCCCTCCTTCAAGGAGGCACGGGCCTGACGATACCAATGATCCGCGAACCGGCCCATCCCGCCGATCACGACGCGATTCCGGTATCCGTCCTGGGCTTCATGCTTCAGGATCTTCTGAAGCTGGGCGAAGGGCGAAGCCATCTCGTTCCCTCTCCGGACGCCAGCACGTTTCGAAGCCGATATGGGAATTTCCCTCTGGCCGAGAGGTATGGGGACCGTTTCCCGCCGCCCCCATCCTCCGATCGGTTCCCTCCCCCTGCCGTTCCATAGCGCGAGGAGGGGGGACCCCGTTCATTCCAATCGGATGCGGACGAGCAACCGCGGGGCGCCTTCATACCAGCGGCGCACCGTCACCGCGCCGTATTTCTCCGCGAACCAGCCGGTCACGGTGGGCAGCCACTCCGGCGGCAGCGGCTCCGCGATCCCCTCCCAGCGCGCTCCCTTCGCTTCGACCTCCACGTGAGGATCCGCCATCAAGTTCTGATACCAGTCCGTCCCCCGCCCGTGGGACCGGGCGTGGGCCATCAGATAGACTGCTCCATCCCGATAGACAAACCATAACTCTACTCGATGCGGCCGACCGGTCTTCCGGCCCCGGGTGATCAGATCCATCACCTCCGCCCGTTCCAGCGGGTGCCCGACCGGAGATCCACCCAGCATCGAGGTGCTCCCCCGGATCTGCCCGACTGGGGGGAGGAGCGCACCTCCCCATCCCATCCCCGCCGTGGGGCCTGGCTGGGGGAAAGGCCCTTCCCCCTTCGAGCCCTCCTCGCCGGATTCAGTATAATCCAAACCCAAGCCGGATTCCCGCAAGGCCCCCGAGGAGAAACCCCGATGACCGAACGACTCTACTGGCAGGATCCCTATCAACAACAGTTCACCGCCACCGTCATCGAGGCGACTATGTATAACGACCGGCCGGCCGTCGTCCTGGATCGGACGGCGTTCTACCCGACGGGCGGCGGGCAGCCCCACGACCAGGGCACCTTGAACGGGATCCCGGTCGTGGAGGTGATCGAGCGGGAGACGGACGGGGCCATCCTGCACGTCCTGGCTGAGCCGTTGAAGGACCGGGAGGTGGAAGGCTGCATCGCCTGGGAGCGCCGCTTCGATCACATGCAGCAACACACTGGCCAGCACATCCTCTCCCAGGCGTTCTTGCAGGTCGCCGGCGCCCAAACGGTGTCCTTCCACATCGGCCGCGAGACCGTCACCATCGACCTCGATCGGGTTGGCCTGCCGCCGGCGGCGATCGAGGCGGCCGAGGAGCTGGCCAACCGGGTGGTCCTGGAGAACCGCGAGGTGCGGGCCTGGTTCGCGGAGGCGGAAAACGGGGAAGGGCTCGGGTTGCGCCGTGCCCCGCATCCTAAGGTGGGGAGGCGCCTTCGGATCGTGGAGGTGGTGGGTTTCGATCGGAGCGCGTGTGGGGGCACCCACGTGCGCCGCACCGGGGAGGTGGGGCCCATCCGGATCGTGAAGCTGGAGCGGCGGGGGAGCGAGACGCGGGTGAGCTTCCTCTGCGGCTGGCGGGCGCTCCGGGATGATCGAAACCAGCGCCGGCTGCTCGCCGAAGCCGCGGGG
>JBEPYX010000380.1:0-2472 GCA_041641155.1 Thermoflexus sp. | reverse complement strand
GGGCTGAACCCGCTGCTCCGCCATCCGGGGATGATCTTCCATCCCCCCTTGCTCTACCTGGGCTTTGTCGGCTTCACCGTTCCCTACGCGCTGACAATCGCCGCGCTGCTGGCCGGCCGGCGGGATGAGGGGTGGCTCCGTCTCCTCCGGCGGTGGACCTTGGTGGCGTGGCTGTTCCTGAGCCTGGGCCTGTTGGTGGGGGCCCGCTGGGCCTACGACGTACTGGGATGGGGCGGCTACTGGGGATGGGACCCGGTGGAGAACGCAGCGCTGCTCCCCTGGCTGACCGGCACTGCTTTCCTGCACTCGGTCATGGTCCAGGAGCGCCGAGGCATGTTGAAGGTCTGGACGGCGCTGCTGATCATCCTCACATATGCGTTGGTGATCCTGGGGACGTTCATCACGCGCACGGGGGTGATCGCCTCAGTGCACGCCTTTGCCCGCTCGGCCATCGGGGCGCCGTTCCTGGCCTACGCGGGGCTGGTGCTGATCGGCTCCCTCGCTCTTCTGGCGGCGCGCTGGGATCGGCTGCGGGCGGAGAACCGGATCGAGTCCTGGCTCTCGCGGGAGACGTTCTTCCTGCTCAACAACTGGCTCTTCCTGGGGATCGCCTTCGCGGTCTTCTGGGGCACCTTTTACCCGATGTTCTCCGAGTTGCTGTTCAACGAGAAGCTGACGGTGGGCCCTCCGTACTACAACCAGGTGACGGGCCCGATGTTCGCCGCCCTGTACCTGCTGATGGGAGTGATCCCCTTCATCCGCTGGCGGCGGACGCCGGGGGCGTCGCTGGGGCGGACGGTGGGCGCCTGCGCCCTGGCGGCCCTGGGCGCCGTGGCCCTCGCCCGTGCGGCAGGCGTTCAGCATCCCTGGGCCCTGCTCGGGTTCGGCCTGTGCGCCTTCGCGGGCTGGGGGACCGTGCTGGATACGGTAGGGGGCGTGCGGGCGCGGCGGCGGGCGACGGGGGAGCCATGGCCGGTGGCCCTGGCACGGCTGATGATCCGAAGCCCGCGGCGCTACGGTGGCTATCTCGTTCACCTCGGCGTGGTCCTGATCGGCATCGGGGTGATCGGATCCCAGTTCTACCAGCAGGAAACCCAACGCACCCTGGCGCTGGGGGAGGAGCTGTCCTTCGGAGGCTATCGGATTGTCTATCAGGGGATCCGGCAGTATACGCCGGCGACGGAGCCCGATGTGGCGGTGACGGAGGCGTGGGTGCGGGTGTATGACCGCGCCGGCCGGCCCCTGGCCGACCTCTACCCTTACGTGCTCCAATATGCGAGTGGGGAAAGCCTGACGCCGCCTGCCCTGCGGGCGACCTTGAAGGAGGACCTCTACCTGCTGCTGAGCGGTTGGATGGAGGGGGGAAATCGGGCGACCTTCAAGGTCTTCATCAACCCCCTGGTCTCATGGATCTGGATCGGTGGGATCGTGCTGATCCTGGGGACGCTGGTCGCCATATGGCCGACGCCGACCCCGGTGCCGGTCGCTGGGAGGATCGGGCGGCGGGCTGAGGAGCAACCAGCGGTGGCCTCATCGAGGGGATGATGCGGAAGTGGATGGGGATCCTCGGTGCGCTCCTGGGGATGGGGGTCTTGGCGATCGGGCGGCCCGTTGGGGCTCAACCTCCCACCCCGGCCGTCCCGGATGACGAGGTCAACCGGGTGGCGAGGCGCCTTTACTGCCCGGTTTGTGAGAACGTGCCCCTGGACGTCTGCGATACCCCGGCGTGCGTCCAGTGGAAGGGGGAGATCCGCGCGATGTTGGCCGCGGGGCGGAGCGAGCAGGAGATCCTGGACTTCTTCGCAGCTCGCTACGGAATGCGGGTGCTCGCTGTCCCGCCCCCTCGGGGGATCGGACTGGGGGTGTGGCTGATCCCGGCCCTCGGCCTGCCCGCGGCCGGGCTCTGGCTGGCCCTTCGCCTCGTCCGCTGGCGCCGCCCGTCGCCCGCGCCCGCCCCGCCCCCGGAACTGGCCGCCGATGAGGCGGCGCAGGCCCTCGACCGGTGGATTCGGGAGAGCTGGTGAGGAGGGCGCCATGGCGCGTGGGAGGCGCTGGGGATGGTGGATAGGCCTGGCCGTGGTCGGGGCCTTCCTGGCCCTGCTGGGCTGGGCCTTCGTCGAGCGGGGGCGGGGCGCCCCCACGCAGGGCCCCGCCCCGGATTTCACCCTTCCCCTCTATGAGGGTTATGACGGTGGGCTGGGGCTCCGAGAGTTCCGGCTCCGTGAGTGGCGGGGGCGGGTGGTGGTGATCAACTTCTGGGCCTCCTGGTGCAAGCCGTGCGAGGAGGAGGCGTCCCTCCTGGAGGCGTTGTGGCGGAAGTATCGGGATCGGGGGGTGATCTTTGTGGGGGTGGATTACTTGGATGTCCCCTCCGCGGCGATGGATTACCTGCGGCGGTTCGGAATCACTTACCCGAACGGTCCCGATATCGGCACCCGGATCTCCCGCCTGTATCGCATCACCGGCGTCCCG
>JBEPYX010000379.1:0-2476 GCA_041641155.1 Thermoflexus sp. | reverse complement strand
CTGCGATGTGGACCAACCCCGCAACCTGGCCAAGAGCGTGACGGTGGAGTAGGGATCCGTGGAAGGCCGGGGCTGGACGATCGTGATGGTGGGCCCCTTCGGGTTGCGGCCCCGCGGGACGATGCGGGCGCGGGCGCTGCCGATGGCCCAGGCGCTGGCCCGCCGCGGCCACCGGGTGACCCTGGTGCTGCCGGCGTGGCAGCACCCGGAGGACGCCGGTCGGTGCTGGGAGGAGGAGGGGGTTCGGATTGTGCACCCCCCGCTGCCGCGTGGCCCGTTCTTCCCCCTGATCCTCACCCACCGCCTGATCCGCGAGGCCCTGCGGCAGCGGCCCGACATCGTCCATTGCTTCAAGCCCAAGGCGTATGCGGGGCTGGTCCACTGGGCCCTGTGGCGCCTGCGCCGCTGGGGGGGCTTCCGGGGGGCGCTGGTGCTGGATACGGATGACTGGGAGGGGCCGGGCGGCTGGAATGACCGCCAGCCCTATTCCGCGCTGCAGCGCCGGTTCTTCGCCTGGCAGGAGCGGTGGGGCATGGCCCACGCTGATGCCCTGACCGTGGCCAGCCGGGCCCTGGAGACCCTGGCCTGGGCGATGGGGATCCCCCCGCGGCGGGTGTTCTATCTCCCGAACGCCGCCTGGTTCGTGGGGCCGCCGCGCCCGCCCCCCGCGGGGCCGCCGCGGGTGGTCCTCTACACCCGCTTCGTGGAGTTCTCCCTCGACCGGCTGCTTCGGGTCCTGACGGCCCTGGCCCAGCGGTCCCCCGCCCTCCGCTTTATGTATGTGGGGCAGTCCCTGGGGGATGAGGAACGGCGGTTCCGGGAGGCGCTGGCCGGCGCAGGGCTGTTGGAGCGGGTGGACTGGGAGGGGTGGGTGGAGCCCCAGCGCCTCCCGGAGGTCCTCGGCCGGGGTCACCTCGCCCTTTACCTGATGGACGACGACCTGATCAACCGGGCCAAGTGCCCGATGAAGCTGATCGATCTCTTGGCGGCAGGGCTCCCGGTGGTGGCGGACGCGGTCGGCCAGGTCCCGGAGTATATCCGCCACGGGGAGAGCGGCTGGCTGGTGCCGCCGGGGGATGTGGCGGCGATGGTGGAGGCGGCCTGGGCGCTGCTCCAGGATCCGGAGCGGGCGTGGCGATGGGGGGAAACCGCCCGGCGCGCCATCGCGGCCGCCCACCGTTGGGATCATCGGGTGCCGACGCTGGAGGCAGCCTATGCTCAGGCCCTGGGGGTCTCCGGTTAAGCGCGCGAGGCTCGAGAGATCCGCGATCGCGGAGGCGATGGCGCGGGCCCCGACAGGGGTGCGATGGGGGGCCACGGTCCTCTGGATGGGGGTGATCTTCTTCCTCTCGGCGCAGCCCCAGTTGCCCCAGGCGCCGGAGCCGTGGCTGGATTTCCTGCTGAAGAAGACCGCCCACGCCCTCGAGTATGCCATCCTGGCGGCGCTCGCCCGATGGACCCTGCAGGCGTATCCGTTGGAGCGACCCGGCCGTTGGGCATGGATCTGGGCCGCCCTCTACGCGCTGACCGACGAGGCCCATCAGGCCCTGGTGCCCGGCCGCCACCCCCGCGGGCTGGATGTGGGGATCGACATGGGGGGCGCGTGGGTGGGGGCCGGGGGGTGGCGGGTGTTCTGGGCCTGGCGAAGCCATCGGGGCTCGGACCGGCCCGGGGGCGCCGGGTGATGGTCCGGTCCTTACGCAACCTGTGGGGAATGGAGGGATGCGATGCCGCGGCTGAACCATGTGGCGATCGTGGTGGAGGATCTGGCGGCTGCGCTGCCCTTCTTCCGGGATCTGCTGGGCCTGCCCCTGGCCCGCGTGGCCGACATCCCGGCGGAGGCGGTCCGCGTGGCCTTTTTCCCCATGGAGGGTGGGGAGATCGAGCTGGTCCAGCCCACGACCCCGGATTCGGGTGTGGCCCGCTTCCTGGCCCGACGGGGGCCGGGGTTGCACCACATCTGCGTGGAGGTGGAGGATCTGGAGGCCACGCTGGAGCGGCTGCGGGCGGCAGGGGTTCAATTGATCCACGAAACCCCCCTCCTCGGAAGCGATGGCACGCGGTATGCCTTCATCCACCCGAGGAGCGCCTTCGGGGTGCTGGTGGAACTGTATGAGCGGCTGGAAGGCGGATCGCCCGGGGAGGAGCGGCGGGCCTCGTAACCGCGCCCGGGCGGGGCGGCCATGCTCGTCTTCGATGGCCGGGTGATCAACGACCGCTTTCCGGGGATCGGACGGTATGCCTACCGTCTGGTGGAGGCGCTGGTATCCCTGGAGCCCGGGCTGGAGGTCTGCCTCCTCTACACGCCGGCGTTGCCGAACCGGCGCTGGGATCTGCAGCGCCTCGCGCGATTGCCCGGCCTCCGCCTCGTGCCGGTCCCGGTTCCCCCTTTTCATCCTGCAGAACATGGGGTTGTCCCCTGGGTGCTCCGGCGGTGGCCGGAAGCCCTCGTCCACATCCCACACTACGCGGTCCC
>JBEPYX010000378.1:0-2483 GCA_041641155.1 Thermoflexus sp. | reverse complement strand
CGCGCGCGGGCCGGGGATCGCCGGGCCCTGGCGCGGTTGCTCTCCCTGTTGGAGGAAGGAGGGGAAGCGGCCGCCCGGTTCAACGCCTATGTCTTCCCCTATACCGGGAACGCCTATGTGGTCGGCATCACCGGCCCTCCCGGTTGTGGAAAGAGCACCCTGGTCAATGCCTTGGCCCGCGCTTATCGGGAGCGTGGGGCAACCGTGGGGATCGTAGCGGTGGATCCCAGCAGTCCCTTCACCGGCGGCGCGTTGTTGGGCGATCGCGTCCGCATGCAGGATGTCGCCGGGGATCCCGGGGTGTTCATCCGCAGCATGGCCACGCGGGGCAGCCTGGGCGGCCTGGCCCGTGCCACCCGCGAGATCCTCCGGGCGCTGGATGCCGTCGGCTTCCAGTACATCCTGGTCGAGACGGTGGGGGCAGGGCAGATCGAGGTCGACATCGCCCGCGCGGCCGACACGGTGATCGTGGTCCAGGCCCCCGGGCTGGGGGACGAGATCCAGGCGATCAAGGCGGGCATCCTAGAGATCGCGGATATCCTGGTGGTCAACAAAGCGGATCGGGAGGGGGCGGCCGCCACCTTGCACATCCTGCGCTCCGTGCTCTCCCTGGGCCAGCCCGCGGTGATCCGCCACCACGGCCAAGCGATGGCCATCCAGCGGGTGGAGCCGGCGGCGGAGGGGTGGAGCCCCCCCATCCTCCCGACGGTGGCCACCACAGGCAAAGGGATCCCGGAGCTGGTGGAGGCCATCGAGCGCCATCGGGCTTACCTAGAAACGAGCGGGGAGGGAGAGGCCCGGCGTCGGCAACGCATCGCCGAGGAGCTGGCGGCCCTCGCCCGCGAACGGCTGTGGGCCCGGGTCGTCCGCCAGGTCGGTCGGGACCGCCTGGACGGGCTGGTGGACCAAGTGCTCCGCCGGGAGATCGACCTCTATACGGCCGTGGAGCGGCTGTTGGAGGATCCGCGATCCGGCGGGGGAGAGGCGCTGCCCCCCGGGCGTGCGACGGGGATCTCCTGATGATGGAGCATCGCTCCGATGCCGATCCGGGTGATCGTGGACGCGATGGGAGGCGATCATGCCCCTCAAGTGCCCGTGGTGGGCACCCTGCGCGCATTGCAGGAGATTCCGGATCTCCATGTGATCCTGGTCGGTCCGGAGGATCGGATCCGCGCCGAGTTGGCCCGCCGTCGCACGGCGGGCCTTCCGCTTTCGGTGGTCCATGCCTCCCAGGCGGTGGAGATGCATGAGCGGGTGACAGCGGTGAGGGCCAAGAAGGATTCCTCGATCGTGGTGGGGATGCGCCTTCTGCGCGCCGGGGAAGGGGACGCCCTGGTCTCTATGGGGAACACAGGGGCCGTCATGGCCGCAGCCCTCTTCCACCTGGGCCGGATCCCGGGCGTCGAGCGGCCCGCCCTGGCCACCGTCTACCCCGCCGCCCGCGCCCCGTGTCTCCTCTTAGACATCGGGGCGAACACAGACCCCAAGCCGCGGCATCTGGCGCAATTCGCCATGATGGGCGCGGTTTACGCGGAGCGGGTGCTGGGCTGGCCGAACCCGCGGGTGGGCCTCCTCTCCAACGGCGAGGAGCCGGGCAAGGGGTCCCGCTTGGTCCAGGAGGCCTATCGCCTGCTCCAGGAGAGCGGGTTGAACTTCATCGGGAACGTGGAGGGGAAGGACCTGGCCCAGGGGCGCGCGGAGGTGGTGGTGACGGACGGCTTCACGGGGAACGTGGTGCTGAAAAGTGCGGAAGGGCTAGTGTCTTTCCTGATCCCCTTCCTAAAGGAACAGCTGACCGATGGGTGGCTGGATCGCTTCGGGTTGGCGCTGGCATTGCCCGGCCTGTTGCTGGCGTTCCCCGGTTTGCTGGGGCTCCTCCCCAGCCTCCGGCGGATCCTCCGACGCCTGGACTACCGCGAATACGGCGGGGCGCCTTTGTTGGGGGTGGACGGCGTCGTGGTGATCGGCCATGGGCGTTCGGATGCCAAGGCGGTGAAGAACGCGATCCGCACCGCAGCCCAGGCGGTGAGGGGACGCATGCTGGAATCGATCCGGGAGGGCTTGAAGTCCATCGCGAGCTCGGGCCCCCCGGAGGAGGATTGAAGAGGCGCGAGCCCCAGGCGTTTCATTCCTGGAGCCTCCGCTCATTGTGCGGATGGACGACCGGCCGGGCGATCACGATAAGCCGGTGGGTGTTGCTGGTGTAGGGCCAGCACGTGATCAAGGTCAGCCGCTCATCCAACGTGGGTTGGATCCAGCGGGCGTTGGCCAACCGCTCCGGAAGCGGGCGGTCGCGCTCGGGGAGAAGGTGTTTCTCCTGCACCTCGTAAACGAAGACTTGGCCCTCCGAGTAGACCAGAATCCGATCACCCGGCTTCAAGCGGACTAGATCCCGGAACACTTCGCCGTAGATGTTGTGATGACCGTTCAGCACCGTGTTCCCCGGCATCCCCAGCGGGGCTGAGGTCCTATGCCACCCGGCC
>JBEPYX010000377.1:0-2497 GCA_041641155.1 Thermoflexus sp. | reverse complement strand
CCCCGGAGTAGTTGATGATCGGACACCGCCCCTTGCCCACGTGTTGGAACGTCCACAGCCACGGCTCCGGGTTCCACGGCTCGCCGGTGGAGCCCAGCAACCGGAGGGAGGGCATGGGATGGCGGTCCGGCCATTCCGCCCCGGCGCGCATGAGGGCTCGGATCAGGGTGGGGGAGATCCCCAAGATGGTGATCCCATGCCGCTCCACCAGCTCCCACACGCGATCCGGCGCGGGGTGATCGGGCGCCCCATCGTAGATCAGGCACGTCGCGCCCAAGGTCAGGCTGCCCAGGATCAACCAAGGCCCCATCATCCACCCGATGTCGGTCACCCAGTGGATGATGTCTCCGGGCTTCACATCAAAAAGATGGAACATGTCCTGGGCCGCTTTGATGGGCGCCCCGCCGTGGACGTGGACCGTCCCCTTGGGCCGGCCGGTGGTCCCGGAGGTGTAGATGATCATCAAGGGCGTCTCGCTGGGGAACGCGGGGGCTTCGCCCCCCGCCGGGTGTGGGGCCACGGCCTCGTGGAGCCAGCGATCCCGCCCCTCCTGCCATGGGATCCGGTTCCCCACCCGGCGGACCACCAGCACCTTCTCCACACTGGAGGTCTGGCGTAGGGCTTCGTCGGCGATTTCCTTCATAGGCACGATCCGGCCCCGCCGGGGGAAGCCATCGGCGGTGATCAAGAGGCGGGCCTCCGCGTCCTGCAGGCGCACGGCCACCGCCTCGGGCCCGAAGCCGGAGAACAAGGGGACGACGATGGCCCCGATGCGCATGGCGGCCAGCAGGGCGAAGGCCACCTCCGGGATCATAGGGAGGAAGAGGCCGATGCGATCCCCCGGCCGCACGCCCATCGCCTGGAGCGCCTTCGCCAGCCGGGTGACCTCCTCGAAGACCTGGCGGTAGGTATATCGCCGGACCTCGCCTTCCTCCCCCTCCCAGATCAGCGCCGTCGCATCCCCCCGCCCGGCCTCCAGATGGCGATCCAGGGCGCTCTCGGTGGCGTTCAGGGCCCCGCCCACGAACCACTGCGCCCACGGCGCCCCGCGGCTCGGGTCCACCGTCTCCCGGTAGGGGGACCGCCAGCGGAAGCCGGTGTCCTCGAAGAACGCTTTCCAGAAACCGGTGGGTTCGGCGAAGGACCATTCGAGGAAGGCTTCATAGGAGGGGAAGCCCAGCCGGCGCATCTGGGCGAGGACGTTGCTGCGCTCCACCGTCTGGGGGTCTGGGTGCCACACCACGCGAAGGTCTAACTCTTTCATCGGGCCCCTCCGGATCCGGGTGTGCCGGGAGCGATTCCGACGGGCGGAGGTCCGCCCGCATGGGCCATTTTAGCGCGAGGGGCAGCCGCGCGGCGAAGGCCCCGCTGGCCCGGGGTTGACAGCGGTTAGTCATCTTCCCGCAGGTAGCGCAGCTCGTAAGCCTTGCGCTCCAGCTCCTCCCGGAAATCGGGGTGGGCGATCTGGATCAGGGCCTTGGCCCGCTGGCGAATGGTCTTGCCATAGAGATCCGCCACCCCCCACTCGGTGACCACGAAGCGGACGTGGTTGCGGGTGGTCGTCACCCCAGCCCCGGGCTGGAGCATGGGGACGATGCGGCTGACCACGGTCCCGTCCTTCAGCCGCGTCGTGCTGGGCAGGGCGATGATGGGTAGCCCCCCGCGGGACCGCGAGGCGCCGTAGATGAAGTCCAGCTGTCCCCCCACGCCGCTGTAAAACCGGTGGCCGATGCTGTCCGCGCAGACCTGTCCCGTCAGATCCACCTCGATGGCCGAGTTAATAGCGACCATACGCTCGTTTTGGGCGATGATGAAGGGATCGTTGACGTAATCGGTGGGGTGCAGCTCAATAATCGGGTTGTCATGGACGAACTCGTAGAGCCTTTGGGTGCCCAGCATGAAGCCGGCCACGATCTTCCCCGGGTGGAGTGTCTTCCGCTCCCCTGTGATCACCCCCCGCTCCACCAGATCAATGATCCCGTCGGAGAACAGCTCCGTGTGGACCCCCAGGTCTTTATGGTTCGTAAGGGCGCGGAGCACCGCGTCCGGGATCGCCCCGATCCCGGTCTGCAGGGTGGCGCCGTCCGGGATCATGGCGGCGATATGCTCCGCGATGCGCTGGGCGACCTCGGACTGCTCGGCCATGCGGACCTCTGGGAGGGGGTAGTTGACGGGGACGATGGCGGTGAGCCGGGAGACGTGGATGAAACTGTCGCCCAGGGTGCGAGGCATGCGCTCGTTGACCTCGGCGATCACGACGCGGGCCGCGTGGGCCGCCGGCTTGGTGATCCCGACCTCCACCCCGAAGGAGCAGAAGCCGTGCTCGTCGGGCGGCGAGACCTGGATCAGGGCGACGTCCAGGGGGAGGCGGCCGCTGCGGAACAGGCCAGGGATCTCCGAGAGGAAGCAGGGGGTGAAATCGGCCCGGCCCTCCTGGACGGCGCGGCGGACGTTATCACTGATGAAGAGAGTGTTCACGCGGATGTGCCGCTCCATC
>JBEPYX010000376.1:0-2497 GCA_041641155.1 Thermoflexus sp. | reverse complement strand
CCCCCGCCCCGGCGCACGTTCGGTCAGCGGGCGATCTCCACCGCCCGGGTCTCCCGGATCACGGTGACCTTGATCTGCCCGGGGTATTGCATAGTCTCCTCGATCTTGCGGGCGATCTCCCGGGACATTCGGATGATGGCCAGGTCGTCCACCTCCTCCGGCTTGACGATGATGCGGATCTCCCGGCCAGCCTGGATGGCGTAGCACTCGGCGACCCCGGGGTAGGAGCGGGCCAGGTTTTCCAGCTCCTGGATCCGCTTGAGATACATCTCCAGGGTCTCGCGGCGGGCGCCGGGCCGGGCGCCGGAGATGGCGTCGGCGGCCTCCACGATCACCGCCTCAATGCACTCCTGAGGGACCTCGTGGTGGTGGCTGGCGATGCAGTTGACGACCTTGGGCGGCGCCCCATAGCGCTGGGCCAGCTCCGCGCCGATCAGGGCGTGGGTACCCTCCATCTGATGGTCCACCGCCTTGCCGATGTCATGCAGCAGCCCCCCCATGCGGGCGATCCGCACGTCGGCCCCCAGCTCGGCGGCGATCATCCCGGCCAGCCAAGCGACCTCCACCGCGTGCTGCAGCTGGTTCTGGCCGTAGCTGGTGCGGAACTTCAAGCGGCCCAGGAGGCGGATGAGCTCGGGGTGCAGGCCGGTGACGCCGGCGGCAGCCGCGGCCTGCTGACCTTCCTCCCAGATGATCCGCTCCACCTCCTCCCGAGCCTCGGCCACCACCTTCTCGATCCGGGCCGGATGGATCCGCCCGTCTTGGATCAACCGGTTCAGGGCGATGCGGGCGATCTCCCGGCGCACCGGATCGTGGGAGGAGAGGGTGATGGCCTCCGGGGTGTCGTCCACGATGATCTCCACCCCGGTGATCTTCTCCAGGGCCCGAATGTTGCGGCCGTTCCGCCCGATGATGCGCCCCTTCATCTCATCGTTGGGCAAGGGCACCACCGAGACGGTCAATTCGGCGACCTGGTCGCTGGCGATGCGCTGGATGGCGGTGGCGATGATCTCGCGGGCGCGTTCCTCCGCGTGGAGCTTAGCCTCGGCCTCGATCTGGCGGTAGAGGCGGGCCATATCTTCCCGCGCCTCCTTCTCCACCATCTCCAGCAGGGCCTGGCGGGCTTGTTCAGCGGTCATCCCGGCCACCTGCTCCAGGGCGGCCCGGCGCTCCTCCTCGAAGCGGCTGATCGCTGCCTGGAGCTGCGCGCTCTGGCGGTCCAATTCCGCCTGGCGTTCGTTCAGGCGGCGCTCCTGCTTCTCCAGCCGCTCCGCCCGGCGGTCCAGCTCCTCCCGCCGATGGCGCAGCCGCTCCTCCTCCTTGCGGAGGTCCGCCCGCCATTTGCGCAGCTCCGCCTCCGTGGCCTCCCGCAGGCGGAGGGCTTCATCCTTCGCCTGAAGGAGGAGCTGGGCTGCCTGTCGCTTGGCCTCCTCAATCCGCCGCTGGGCCTCCTGCTGGGCAGCCTCGACTTCGCCCCGGAGCTGCTCCCGAACCCGTCGCTGGATCTGTTGCCTTCCCAGGAACCATCCCAGCACACCGCCGCCGATCAATCCGATCACGGCGAGCGGCACAACGATCAACACGTCCATGGCGGATCCCGTTTTCGATCGGATCTGGCTTGGAACGGATGGTTGGGGGGCGCGGGGACTGCCCCGGGCGATCCCCATCGCCCTCTCCTGCTCTCTCCCGCGCCGCTCCGTCGCGCGAAACCGGAGAGGAACAGGGGTTCAGATCCCACGCGCTCGATCGATCCAACGCGCTCCTACATGAATTCGTCGGCGGGCTCGCCCTCTCCTGGCCCCAGTTCGGCCTCCATGGCCTGAAGGACCTCCATCACCAGCTCCCTGTCGAATCCCCGTCGAAGGAGATAGCCTGCCAGGCGCCGCCGGAGGGTCCAGGGATCCAGACCGCGGAGCCGCCGGGCCCGTTCGCGGGCCAGGCGCAGGGCGAGCGCGCGCTCGTCCGGGGAGGCTTCCGCGAGGACCTCCTGGATGATGGCGGGGGGGACGCCTTTCCGCCGGAGCTCCGCTTGCAGGGCGGTGCGGCCGCGCGGCCGGAACGCGGCCCGGTTTTCCACCCAGAACCGGACGAACGCCCGATCGTCCACCAGCCCCACGCGCCGGAGCCGCTCCAGCACCGCCTCTACCGTCTGGGCATCGAAGCCCTTCCGCCGCAGGTGATCGGCGACCTCCCGCTCGCTGCGGGGGCGGTAGCGCAAGAGCCGCAGGGCGATCTCGTGCGCCCGCTCCTGGAGATCCCGCGCCAGGAGCCGAGCGATCTCCTCGTCGGAAAGCGACTGGCCCACCCGCAGCCGCGCCGCCTCGATTCCCGTCAGCAGGAAGGCACGACGGCCGTCCAGGTAGACCGCCACCCGGCCGCTCTTCAACGCCCGCAGGCGCGTGATGCGACCGCCCATGGGGAGCCCCGATGAAGGGATCGGGAGGTCCGCGCGGGGGTCATCCCCTCACTCCGCCTCTAAGATGGCGGACACCTCCTC
>JBEPYX010000375.1:0-2507 GCA_041641155.1 Thermoflexus sp. | reverse complement strand
CTCCACTCATATACCGCGTGGAGGATCCCGAAGCCAGCCAGCCAGGGGAGGCTGCGAGCCAGGCGCAGCCGGCTGTGCCCCCGGGATTGCAGCACCAAAATGAGGCCGAGGGTATAGTAGACCAGCCCGGCGAAAAACCGCAGGGCCGGCTCCTGAGCGGCCAGCAGCTCTGCCATTGTCTTCACAGGCCCCTCCTCCCATACGCTACCGGCCTCCCCCGGCGCTTCTCCCCGCCGCGGGGGCCGGGCTCTATCCTTGATTTTGCAGATTTTGCACCCACCCGCGCCACTGGGGGACCGTCCGCTTGGGGATTGGCTGGATCACCACGGGGCGCGGTTCAGGAAGAGCCAATCGTAATTCCACTGATAACCCTCGGGGGGGACCCGGAACGTCTGGAGGGGGAAGAGACCCCCGCCCTCCCACAGGAGGGTGTAGCGCCCTGGGGGAAGCGGATCCCTCCATTCCCAGATCTCGGCCACGACCTCCCCGGCCTGTCGGGGGCCTGGGGACCATCCCTCCGGTGGCGTCAGAGGCGCGAGGGTCCCATCCGGGAATTGAAGGAGCAGGCGGTGGGCATCATCCGCCAGCGACCGATCGGCCCGCCAGGTCAGGTGCGCCCGCCACCGCGGCACCCCGTCCACCTCCGATCGCCACACCCCGCGCTCCAGAATTGTGACGCCGTTCGGCAGCGCCTGCCCGCGGGGCTGGGATCCCTCGAAGCGGGGGTGGATCTCAAGCGAGCCGATGGCGACCGCGTCCGCCCCCTCCTCAGTTCGCAGGCGTCGCCACCCGCTTCCCATCGGCTCATACAGGCCGACCATCACGCGATACCGACCCGCCGGAAGGAAGGGGGGCACGGCCACTGCCACCGTCTGGGTGACGACCGATCCGGCCTCCCATGCCGCCGTCGGCGGCTCCGGTTCGCGATCGGTCCCCGCCCGGTAGCGCCCGGCCTCGTCCCAGAGGTGCACGAAGACCACGTAGCGCCGGCCGATGGGGTGCTCGGCGCGCCAGCGCAAGCCGATCCGAACGGTGCCTCGGGGCTCGGCGATGGGATCCACCAGCGCGGCCGCCTCCAGGCGGATGCCCTCCTCGAAGCGGGCGGTGAGGGGTTGCCAAGGGGCGCCCTCCGGCCAGGGGACAAAGCGGAAGACCTCGGCCATCGGATACCAGGCGTGGCGATCGAAGGGCCCCAGCCGGGCGAGCGCCGCTGCCGCGGGCCGGTAGAGCTCCTGGAAGAAGGTCACGCCGATCAACCATGTGGGCGCCGTTAAACCCGTCTCTGGGCGGAAATCGCCCAGCGCCTCCAGGCGATCCCGGCTCTCCGGATAAAGCAAGGCCATCTCCGCTTGGTTCCAGTAGCCGTGGAAGAGGAGGCGATCCGCCGGGTGGGCGAGGGTGTGGAGGGTGGCGTAAAGCTCCCGCTGGGCCTCGGCGTAGATCGGGGCGTTCGCGTAAACCGCCCACGTCCGGCCGATGCCGTAAAGCCCCGCGCCCAAGACCAGAGGGGTCAGGATCCAGCGCCGTCGGCGGCCCCACCCGGAGGCCAGGGCCCACCCATAAATGGGAAGCAGGGGCGAGAGATAGCGGGCGGCGTAGAACGGAAAGGGCACGGCCAGCGCCAGCCCGATCCCCACCGGGATCGCCATCGCCCGGCCGAGGGGGAGGGTCCGTCGGGAGGCCGCGGCCGCGATCCCCAGCGCCGCCACCGCCGCGCCGACCCATCCCCATCGCCCGTCCGCCCCGATGCCGATCCCGATGGCGCCCAACAGGTTCGCCAGGACCTCCGGCGGCGTCGGGCGGACCGGGATGCGGTTCAGGGTGCGCACGGTGTGGGCGAGGGAGGGGCCCAGCGCGACGATCGACCAGAGGAGCAGGGGGAGGGCGGCGAGGGCGAGGAGGCTGGCTTCCCGGATCCGGGAACGCGGCCCGGGGGCCAGCAGCCGCTGGGCCGGGAGGAAGAGGAGCCCGTAGAAATGCGTGAGGGTCAGCCCCCAGGCGCTGAGGATCCACGCGCGATCCCGTCCTCGCCAAGCCTGCCAGGCCCCGAGCGCGCTCCAGGCGATGGCCATCGAATACATGCGGCCCAGCGTGGCCATGGCGAAGAAGAGCGGGTTAAGTCCGAGGAGGAGCATCGCCAGCGCCGCCGGGCGCGGGCCGGCGGCCGTTTTCACCAGGCGGTAGGTCAGGGCCAGCGCCAGGAGGGCGAAGAAGGGCGAGACGAATTTCAGCGCGAAGGGATGGGGGACCAGCCGGAGCCATCCCCAGAGCAGGAGGTAGTAGAGGGGTGGGTGGCTGTCCCGCGCCACCGCTTGCAGGGTCTCCGGAAGGCTGTAGATGAGGACGATCGCCCCGTGGGCCTCATCGTTGTGGACGAATGTTGGGGGAAGGCCAACCAGGTCCACCGCGAAGCAGGCCACAAGGATCCCCAGCGGGATCCCCATCGCGTTCCGGATGCGCCCTCGGTTCCGCCGCATGGAAGTTCCCTGTTTCGTTCTCCCGTATCG
>JBEPYX010000374.1:0-2548 GCA_041641155.1 Thermoflexus sp. | reverse complement strand
GACGCCCATCGGGATCGTGGTGGGGAGCGCGGCGATGCCGGAGCGTCCGAAGGTGGGCGATCGGCTCACCGTCCCCATCCCCGCCGAGGTGGTCAGCCGCTTCATGGGCCGCTGAGGGAGCAAGGGCATGCCTTCGTTGGCCTTCCCCTTCGCCGGATGGGCGGCGTGGCTCCTGAAAGAGCGGGGATGCGATTGCAAAGCCTGGGGTCCATGACCGGGGGCTGAGGCGCGGGCTTGAGCCCTCGGCCGGTGGCCCCTGGGGATCTTCTCTTCCAATACAAATACAAAGGGGGTGCGCGATGAGCTCGGAGATCACGGTCAGCGTGATCAAGGCGGATATTGGGGGCATGGTGGGCCACTCGGGGATCCATACGGACCTGGTGGCCCTGGCCCGCCAGCACCTGGAGGAGGCTCAGCGCCGGGGCGTGATCATTGACTACTACGTGACCTGGTGCGGGGATGATCTCGAGCTGATCATGACCCACCGCCACGGCGTCGATAGCCCCATCGTCCACGGCCTGGCCTGGGAGACGTTCGAACGCTGCACTGTCAAAGCCAAAGAGATGAAGCTCTACGGGGCTGGGCAGGACCTCATCGCCGATGCCTTCTCGGGCAACGTGCGAGGGATGGGGCCGGGCGTGGCGGAGATGGCGTTCGTCGAGCGCCCGTCGGAGCCGATCATCATCTTCATGGCCGATAAAACCTCGGCCGGTGCGTGGAACCTTCCCCTCTTCCGGATGTTCGCCGACCCCTTCAACACCGCGGGCTTGGTGATCTCCCCCGCCCTGCACGCGGGCTTCCGTTTCGAGGTCCACGACGTCAAGGGCCATCAGCGGATCTTCTTCGACTGCCCCGAGGAGATGTATGACCTGCTGGTCTTCATCGGGTCGCCGGGCCGCTACATGATCAAGGCGGTCTACACCAAGCAGGGGGAGATCGCCGCCGTCTCCTCGACTGAGCGGCTCTCGCTGATCGCCGGGCATTACGTGGGGAAGGACGACCCGGTCTGCATCGTGCGGGCGCAGGGGATCTTCCCGGCTGTGGGGGAGATCCTGGAGCCCTTCACCATGCCGCACATCGTCGAGGGCTGGATGCGGGGCTCCCACTACGGGCCCCTCATGCCTGTCCCGCTACAATACGCCAAGTGCACCCGCTTCGACGGCCCGCCCCGTGTGGTGGCCCTGGGGTTCCAGCTGGCCGACGGCCGCCTCATCGGGCCGCGGGATATGTTCGACGACCCGGCCTTCGATGAGGCGCGGCGGCTGTGCAACGTGATCGCCGATCATTTCCGCCGCCACGGCCCCTTCGAGCCCCACCGCCTGCCGATGGAGGAAATGGAATACACCACCCTCCCCGAGGTCGCGGAGCGCCTGACCGGCCGCTGGGAGCCCCTGCCGGAATCTCAACCGGCCATCGCCGGCGGGGACAGCAGCACGGCCGAGGCGGATTAGGCAAGCGGGGCGAAAGGGGGCGCGGGGATCGCCTCCGCGCCCCTGCGCGTTCCCCACGGCCCCGGAGGACGACTTCATCCCTCCCCTTCGATGAGCGGGGCCTTCTGTCATCTCCGTTCCTCCGAATCGTTCGACGGGGCTCCCGTTTGCCTCTCCCCCCTCGCCGGGCTACACTTTTGAAGAACTATCCAATCCCCCACCGATCAGGGTGGAAGGCCGTTGGCTATGGGGATTCCTTCCAAACGATCCAGATCGTCTTGGCGGCCTCCGCAGGCGGGGCGACGAACCGTCCTCTCGCTGGCCCTTGGGGTCGGGCTGCTGGCTTTCCTGGGCCTGGGGCTAGGCCGGGGAAGTCCGGCCGTCGTCGGCCGTCCCCAGCCGGAGGCCTCCTCCATCTGCTTCTACCGCGATCCTCTGGACAGCCAGGTCCGTTGCGTCCCCCGCGCGTTCCCCCAGGCCGCCGCCACGATCACCGATCAGGTCTCCCTCCGCCTCCAAGCTCTGGCGGCTGGGCCGACGCCCGAGGAGCGGGCCGCCGGGCTGTGGTCGCCGTTGCCCGCCGGCGCCCGTGTGGCCAGCTTCCAGTGGGCTGGGGAGGTGCTCACCCTCTACCTGGAGCTCCCCGCTGGATATCTGGAGGGCACCGCCGGGGGCGAGCCCGCCCTCAGCGTGTGGACGGTGGATCAGGCCGCCTATCTCTTCCAGCGGCACCTGGAGCCCTTCGGCGTTCGGAGCGTGCACCTGATGGCCCGCAATCCCACCGACGGCCGGTTCTATGCCCTCTCCTGGTTCCTCCGCGAGCCCCCGCCGGTCAACAAGCCAGCGGCGCTGGCGAGGGCCACCGGGGAGCGCTGGGCGTCGTTGGGGGCCACCGGCCTGGGGGCCACTGGCCAGCCGCCGGCCTACAGCCGTCCCCAGGCTCCCGGCTTCCTCAGCGGCAAAGCGGTCTACCTCAGCGCGGGTCACGGCTGGTATTGGTATGCCCCCGGCGGCCGCTGGTTGACCCAGCGGGGGAACACCCACGGGATCGTGGAAGATCTCAACAACGCGGAGATGGTGAATCAGTTCCTGATCCAGTATCTCTATAACGCCGGGGC
>JBEPYX010000373.1:0-2554 GCA_041641155.1 Thermoflexus sp. | reverse complement strand
ATGGGCAACGCCAAGGAATCGCGAACGATCTGCCCCGGCTGCCAGGCTGGGATCGGAGGGTTGGGCTCGGCATCCCGCTGGGCGATCAACTGGCCGTTCGGGCCGATCAGATGGACGAAGATGACCAGCGGCTGATCCACCCGCTGCAAGGAGCGCCACTCCAGGGTGGCGACCACCATCTCCCCCGCCCGAAAGGCCCGCTGGGGCAGGTCCACCGCATCCAGCATCACCCAGTTGGCGAAGTTCGCCCCGATCTCGATCCGCGTCCCCGCGCTGACCGTCAGGGTCAGGGGCTGCCCTACCCCGAGCGGCGTCCCCGGCGGGGGGGTCTGGCTCAAGATGCGACCGGAGGGCTCCAGGCTCCAGACTCGCTCCACCCGCACATCCCAACCATAGGAACGCAAGCCGCTCAGGATGTTCTCGTCCAGCGTGTAGCCTAACACATTGACGACCGGGAAGACTGGGCCGCCCCGGTTGACGGTCACCTGGATGACCTCACCCGGATGGAGCGCCGTCCCCGGCGTGGGGTCCTGGGCGATCACCACCCCGGCGGGCTGCTGGGGATCCTCGATCTCCCGGACGACCGAGAACCCCAAGCCCAACCCGAGGGCGCGGGCTTGGGCCTCCGCGACCGGGAGTCCCCGGAGATCTGGAACCTGAACCGTGGGCACGATGGTCGGAGGCGGCGTGGGCGTGGGCAGCCCGGAGGGCCCTCCCAGCCAGGCTCGGTAGACCATCAGCCAGAGGGGGATCAACCCCAGGATGGCCAGGGCGGCCAACGCGCCCAGGATCCAGAGCAACCCGTCCCGCTCCTCGGGGAGCGCCGGCGGGGGGGCGGAAGGAGGCGGCGTAGGGAGGACGGGGACGGCGGGCGTGGTCAGCCCGCTGGGCTCCGGGAAACTTGCGGGGGTGGGGAGCGGATGACGCTGAAGCAGGACCCGGGCCAGCTGATCGGCGTTCCGGTAGCGGCGGGCCGGCTCCTTCTCCAAACAGGTGAGGAGGATCTCCACCAGGTCGTCCGGGAGCGTGGGCTGGAAGGTTTTCGGGGAAGGCGGCGCCTGGGTCAGGTGGGCCTGCAACAATTCGGCCGGCGTGCCGGCCTCGAAGGGAAGGCGGCCGGTGAGCATCTCATACAGGATGAGGCCCAGGCTATAGACATCCGAGGCCGGCGTAGGGGGCTGGCCCGCGGCCTGCTCGGGGGAAAGGTATTGCGGGGTCGCCCACGCCATGCGATCGGGATCGCGGGACCAGAGGGCGACGGCGATCCCGAAATCGGCCACCTTCACCTCGCCCGACCGGCTCACCAGGATGTTCTGGGGCTTGAGATCCCCGTGGACAATGTTGTTCCGGTGGGCGTAGCCGACCCCCGCGCAGATCTGAAGGAAGATCTCCAGCGCCCGCTCGACCGCCAGGGGCGCGCCGTGGCGGATGAGGGCCTTGAGATCCCAACCCTCTACGTATTCCATGACCAGGTAGGGCTGGCCGTTCTCCCAGCCGAAATCGTAAACGGTCACCACATGGGGATGGGAGAGGCTGGCCAGCAGGCGGGCCTCGACTTCCAGCCGCTGACGCAGCGTTGGATCCTGCCACCGATCGTCGCGGAGAACCTTGATGGCCACCGTACGCTGGAGGACGGTGTCGAAGGCCCGGTAGACGACAGCGAACCCGCCGCGCCCCAGCGTGCCCAGGATGCGATATCGCCCCGCGAACAGGGTCTCGGCCATCGCCTCCTCATCCCATGAGGATGCATCCCGAGCGCTGCCCTGCGATGTCCTTACGGCCGCGTCGCCGGCCTTCATTATAGCGAAAAAGGCTGGGCGGGTTGATAGGATCGGCCACGCGCGGAACCCTTCGACGCCATCGAGCGCTTCACCCGGCGAAGAGCGCCCCGCGGGATGGGGGCCGCCGCAGGCACGCCCCCAGGCCCTGCGCGCCCGCTCACCGTTCCTGGAGCAATTGATAGAGCCCTTCCAGCCCTAGAAGGTAGCTCCGCCATCCGAAGCCCATCACCGCCCCGCGGCAGACCGGGGCGATGATCGAGGTCCGCCGCCATTCCTCCCGGGCGTGGATGTTGGAGAGGTGGACCTCCACGGCAGGCAGGTTCACCGCGGCCAGGGCATCCCGCAGGGCATAGCCGTAGATGTGCAGGGCGCCGGGGTTGATGAGGATCCCGTCCGCCCACCCCCGCGCGGCGTGGATGGCATCAATCAGAGCGCCCTCGTGGTTCGATTGGACAATGCGCAGGGCAACGCCGCGAGCAGCTGCCCACTCCTCCATCCGGGCGTTGATCTCCTCGAGGGTGGTGGTCCCGTAGATCTGAGGCTCCCGGACGCCGAGCAGGTTCAGGTTCGGGCCGTGCAGCACCAGGATGTTCATCGAGGCCTCCCGAACGCCGGATGTGACAGGTTGTCCGGTGGACGCAGATGGCGCCCCGCCGGACCTTCCCCATTGTATCGGCTTTATCCCCCCCGCCTCTGCCTGGGGGACGCGGGGAGTTGCGAAACCGCCGGGTTCTGCGTATCGTTATTTTCCGCCAAGGACCGGAACGGACAGA
>JBEPYX010000372.1:0-2564 GCA_041641155.1 Thermoflexus sp. | reverse complement strand
CGGGTTCGGGGATGGACCGGGAAAACGATGGGCTCGGGGATTGCATTCAGGCCCGCCATGATCCCGGCCAGTCGGTTGGGATCGTCCGTGTTGCCGGCCCGATGGACGGTGGCCAGCAGGTAGCCGCCCGGCTGGACCCTGAGGCGTTCCAGGAGGGCGGGAGCCCGCTCCAGGGCGCGGGGCAGGTGCATGCGCACGGCGTCCAGCATCACATCCCCGACGAAGAAGACGCCCTCCGTGATTCCCTCCCGGGCCAGATGCTTCACGGCGCGCCGGGTGATGCAGAAATGCAGATCCGCCACCCGATCCGTCACCAGCCGGTTGATCTCCTCCGGCATGTGCTTGTTAAAACTGCGCTCGCCGGCCTCGATGTGGGCCAGGGGGATGTGTAGCTTGACCGCCGCCAGCGCCCCCGCCAGTGTGGAATTCGTGTCCCCCCGCACGATCACCAGATCCGGCCGCTCCTTTTGGAGGATCTCCTCCAGGCCGGCCATCATCTCGCCCGTTTGGAGGCCGTGGGGGCCGGAGCCCACACCCAGGTGATAGTCCGGGGTGGGCAGGTCCAGGTCCTCGAAGAAGATACGGGACATCACATCGTCGTAGTGCTGGCCGGTGTGGACCAGCACCTCGTGGTGCTCCCGCCGGAGGGCAAGGCTCACGGGTGCAGCCTGGATGAACTCGGGGCGGGTGCCGACGATGGAGACGATCTTCATGGGCGTGCTCCGGCAAGGGCAGAGATCCGTTCCAGGCGCAGGGTGGAGAGGGGGCTGTGGTAGAGCAACTGACGGATCCGCTCGGCCAACTGGATCGCCCGCAGGCCGTCGAGGGCGGAGACCGCGGGCACTTTCCCATTCCGGACACAATCTACGAAGTGTTGCAGCTCCATGGCGAGCGGCTCGGCCATCGGGATCCCGATCCGCTCCATCCACCCTTCCTGGCGGTATCGCACCGGATGGCTGTCGTTCGTGAAGGTGGGAATCGTGTAGCGATAGATGGTGATCCCCTTGTTGAGGAGATCCGCCTCGATGTAGGCCTCGGCGGCGGTGATCTCGATGGCGCGGACCTTCTGCTCGGTCACGCGGGAGGCGAACAGCGTGGCGACCTCGCCGCTGGGGAACTCCATCGTCAGCACTGCGTAGTCGATGGCGTCGGAGAAAAGCGAGCGTCCGACCGGATAAATCCGGAGGGGGAGCGCCCCGACCAGATCCACGGCGAGATCCAGGTCATGGATCATTAAGTCCAGGATCACATCGGCGTCCTGATTGCTGACGGCGTAGGGGCTCAGGCGCCGAAAGATCAGACTGATGGGGCGCATGGACTCGAGGATGGTTTTCAGTTCGGTGTATACCGGGTTGAAACGTTCGATGTGGCCCACCTGCACTGGGACGCCCCGGCGTCGCGAGGCCTCGTAGATGGCCATCGCCTCCACCGTGGAGGTCGCCATCGGCTTCTCGATGAGGACGGCCACGTCCCGTTCGATCAGCTCTAAGGCGATCTCGGCGTGGGTGGGGGTGGGGGTGGCAATGGTAGCCGCCTCCACCGCGGCAGCCAGAGCCTCCAGGGTAGGGAAGGGGGTGGCCTCGTAACGGGCCGCCACCTCCATCGCCCGCTCCGGGCGCCGGTCATACACCCCCACTAACTCCGCACCCCGGAGGGACCGGAGC
Organism: Thermoflexus sp.; assembly: GCA_041641155.1. Taxonomy (GTDB): domain Bacteria; phylum Chloroflexota; class Anaerolineae; order Thermoflexales; family Thermoflexaceae; genus Thermoflexus. Next base: position 900 of record JBEPYX010000372.1, on the reverse strand, counting down.
ACGCGGCAATGGCGTTCTCCCATGGATCCGACGCCGATCACCCCGATCCGCACCGCTTTCATGTCCAACCTCCCTCAAGATCCTCCAGCACGGCGTTCATCGTTTCCACCACATAGCGGAGCTCTTCTTCCCGGAGGGCCGGGTGGATCGGGATGGAGAGGACCTCGCGCGCTGCCGCTTCGGCCACCGGCAGGTCATCGCGGTATCCCAGCCGCTGGTAGAGCGGTTGCCGGTGGATGGGCATGGGGTAGTGGATCCCCGTCTCGATCCCTGCCTCATGGAGGCGCTTTCGCACTGCATCCCGCCATGCGGCAGGGAGGCGCACGGTGTAAAGGTGGTAAACCGGCGTGCTGTCCGGCGTGACCTCCGGCTTGCGCACGCGTTGGAGATGGCGGTCGTAGAAGGCTGCGATGGCCCGGCGGCGGGCGTTCCAGTCCTCGATGTGACGCAGCTGGCCGATCCCCAGGGCCGCCTGAAGCTCGGTCATGCGGAAATTCAGCCCCAGGATCTCGTGCACATACTTGGCCGACTGGCCGTGATCCCGGAGCATTCGCAGGCGGCGGGCCAAGTGCGGGTCGTGGGTGGTGATCATGCCTCCCTCACCTGTCGTCATGTTCTTCGTGGCGTAGAAGGAAAAGCATCCGATGCCGAACGAGCCCACTGGCCGCCCCCGATACAGCGCGCCGGGAGCCTGGGCGGCGTCCTCGATCAGGGCTAGGCCGTAGCGCTCGGCCAGCGCGGTGAACGCAGCCATCTCACACGGATTGCCGTAAAGGTGAACGACGATCACCGCCCGCGTCCGGGAGGTGATGCGCCGTTCCACTGCCTCCGGATCTAGGTTCAGGGTGTCCGGCCGGATGTCGGCGAACACGGCGCGGGCGCCGAGGAACAGGATCACGT
>JBEPYX010000371.1:0-2564 GCA_041641155.1 Thermoflexus sp. | reverse complement strand
ACCACCCTCCGCACGATCTCCGGCCTGGTCCGGGCCCGGCACGGCCGCATCCTGCTGGATGGGGAGGACATCACCCATCTGCTTCCCCATGAAATCGTGGCCCGGGGCGTGGGGCACGTCCCAGAGGGGCGCCGGATCTTCCCCCAGTTGACTGTCTGGGAGAACTTGGAGATGGGGGCCTACACGGTGCGGGACCGGCGGGAGGTGGCGCGGCGGATGGAGTTCGTGTTCACGATCTTCCCGCGCCTGAAGGAGCGCCTGCATCAGCCAGGGGGGACCCTCTCCGGAGGCGAGCAGCAGATGTTGGCCATCGCGCGCGCCCTGATGATGGGGCCGCGCATCCTCTTGATGGACGAGCCCTCAATGGGGCTGGCCCCGGTGCTGGTAGAGAGCATCTTCGAGGTCATCCGGCAGCTGAACCAGCAGGGCACCACGATCCTCTTGGTGGAGCAGAACGCCCACATGGCCCTCCAGGTCGCCCACCGGGGATACGTGTTGGAGACCGGCCGCATCGTCCTGCAGGGGACCGCACAGGAACTGGCCAACAACCCCCAGGTTCAGGCAGCTTACCTGGGGATGCATTGACCATAAGTTAGCGAATGACATTCGGTTGGGAGGGAGGAGACCATGAGGCGCCTGCTGCTGGGGGTTCTGGTCGGGGCTTTGCTGGCAGCTGCATGCCAGCCAGCCGCCATGTCCACTCCAACTCCGTCTCCGCGCCCCGCCGCGCAGCTGCCCGACCTGGGTGGGCGGGAGCTGAAGATCGCCAGCGACACCACATATCCGCCCTTCGAGTTCGTGGATCCCAAGACCAACGAGATCGTGGGCTTCGATATAGACCTGGTCAATGAGATCTGCAAGCTCCTCAACTGCAAGCCGCAGATCATCTCCACCGCCTGGGATGGGATCTTCGCCGGCCTGGAGCAGAGGCAGTTCGATCTGGCGGCCTCCGGTATCACCATCACCGAGGAGCGCAAGAAGAAATTCGATTTCTCTGACTCCTACCTCCGCTACGGACAAGTGGTCCTGGTCCGCGCCGACGAGGAGCGCATCAAGAGCAAGGACGACCTCAAGGACAAGATCGTGGGGGTGCAGATCGGGACCACCAACGAGGAGACGGCGAAGACGCTGGTGGCCGACGAGGGGAAGCAGCTGAAGCGTTACGACACCTTTGACCTCGCGGTGCGGGCGCTGATCGCGAAGGATGTGGATGCGGTGGTGATCGACAGCCCGGCGGCCGATGGCTTCATCGCCCAGAACCCAGGCAAGCTCAAGATCGCCGGCCAGCCCTTCACCAGCGAGGACTTGGGCCTTTGCTTCCCCAAGGGGAGCGATCTGGTCGGCCCCTTCAACGCTGCCCTGAAGGTCCTCAAGGAGAACGGCACGCTGGATCGCCTCTACCAGAAATGGTTCGTCGAGTTCAAACCGGGCCAGTGAAAGCCATCCGCTGAGGCTCTGAGGTTTGCAGAATGGGTCGCGGCGCATCTCGCGGCCCATTCTGTTTCATTATGCCTCTATCAGGTCAAGGAGCGTGGGTGATGGCGGTCTATCTGGAAACCCAACCGGCGCCTTCGGCAACCCCTCCCTCGCGGCGGGTGGGTCTGGGCTGGCGGACGTGGCCATGGTGGGCGGTGGCGTTGGGGGCGTTCGGGCTCTGGACTGTCGTGGCGATCCTTCACTCTCCGGATTACCAGGCCACCGCCCGCTTCCTGCTCCGCGGGATCCCGGTCACCCTCCAGTTGACGGTGATCGCGTATTCCGTCGCCCTGATCCTGGGCCTCATCGCGGGCCTGGGGCGGGTCTCGCGGAACGTGGTGTTCTATAACCTGAGCACCCTGTATGTCGAATTCGTCCGCGGCGTCCCGCTCCTCGTGGTGTTGTTCTACGTCGCCTTCGTGGCGGCCCCCCCGCTGGGCGATGCGTTCATCGGGGCCGGCCAGGCCTGGGGCGTGCCCCCCTTGGTTGAACTGGGCCGCTTGATCCGGAGCGAGATGGGGCGGGCGGTGACCGGCCTGGCCATCGGCTACGGGGCTTACCTGGCCGAGGTCTACCGGGCCGGCATCGAATCCATCCCCAAGGGCCAGATGGAGGCCGCCCGCAGCCTGGGCATGACCTACTGGCAGGCGATGCGCTTGGTGATCCTCCCTCAGGCGATCCGGAACGTGTTGCCCCCCCTCGGGAACGACTTCATCGCGATGCTCAAAGATACCGCCCTGGCCTCGGTGATCGCCGTCCCCGAGCTGATGTATGTGGGCCGCCAGCGCGCGGCTGGCACCTTCCGCTATTTCGAGGTCTATAACACCGTGGCCCTCCTCTACCTCGCCATGACCCTGTTGCTCTCCCTCTTGGTCCGCGCCCTCGAGCGTCGCACGGCCGTCCCGCGGTGAGGCAATCGCCCTCCTTCCCCAACCATGCCCTCCACCAGGGGGCTCCAAGAACCTCCGGGCGCTGTCCCTCCAGGTCGTCCCCTGCTCTCCCGCGGGGAGGGACAACGGGGCGTTGGATCCCTCCCGCTCGGCGCAGCCACGCGGGAGGGCCAGGCGAGGGCCAGCGTCGGCCGGAGG
>JBEPYX010000370.1:0-2570 GCA_041641155.1 Thermoflexus sp. | reverse complement strand
TGATGGCGGCGTTGACCGCCTCCAGCAGCTCCTTCTCCCCCTTCTTGACCCCGACGCCGTAGGGCTCCACGGTGAAGCGGCCGCCGACGACCTTCCACTTATCCGGCTCCTGGCGCACGAAGCCGTAACGGAAAAGCCTCGAGCGCATTGAAACAGGGGACAGATCTTCATCCTGTCCCCTGGGCTCTCCCCGGGACGCTAATGGCGTAAGACCTGGCTCAGGAAAACCCGGGTGCGCTCGTGCTTCGGGTTCTCGAAGATCTCATCCGGGGTTCCGATCTCCACGATCCGCCCGTTCTCCAGGAAGACCATGCGATCGGCCACGTGGCGGGCGAAGCCCATCTCATGGGTGACCACCACCATGGTCATCCCCTCCCGCGCCAGGTCCTCCATCACATCCAACACCTCCTTGATCATCTCTGGATCCAACGCGCTGGTCGGCTCGTCGAAGAGCATGATCTTCGGCCGCATCGCCAGGCCCCGGGCGATGGCGACCCGCTGCTGCTGGCCACCGGACAGCTGAGCGGGATAGGCGTGCGCCTTCTCCGGGATCCCCACCCGCTCCAGGAGCTGCATGGCCAGCCGCTCCGCCTCCGCCCGGGGGATCTTTTTCACGTGCACCGGCCCCAAGATGATATTCTCCAGCACCGTCAGGTGAGGGAAGAGATTGAACTGCTGGAAGACCATGCCGATCTCCTGGCGGAGCCGGTTGACGTTGATCCGCGGGTCATGAACTGGGATGCCGTCCACCCACAGCTCCCCCGAGTCGATCGGCTCCAGCCGGTTGACGGTTCGGATCAGCGTGCTCTTCCCACCGCCGCTGGGGCCGAAGATCACCACAACTTCCCCTTCATAGATGTCCAGGGTGATGTCCCGCAGGACGTGTAGGTTCCCGAACCATTTGTTGACCTTGCGAAACGAGATGATCGGCCGAGCCCCCATGTCCACTCCCTCAGCGGATCTGTCCTCTGCCCCATCCCACAGGGCCGCCGGCGTCCCTCCGCTCCGGGAAAGAAGCCGACATGCCGCACCGCAATTATACCGAACGCTCGTCCTCCCAACGCCGCGTCTCCCGAGATCATGCCCCCCGGGGATGGTCCGAAGCCTCTAGCCGCCGAACCCGGATTTTGCGGATGCGGCGGCCGAGCACCTCCTCCACCCGGAACTCCAGCCCCTGGTCGGTGAAGGTCTCCCCCACAGCGGGGATGCGCCCCAGGCGCTCGTAGACATAACCCGCCAGGGTGTCCGCCCCCTCGGCCGAGAGCCCCACCCCCAGCACCTCCTGCACCTCATCCAGATCCACCCGCCCATCGAACAGATAGGTGTGCGCATCCAAGGGCAGGACCAGAGGCTCCTCCGCGCGATCGAACTCGTCTTGGATCTCGCCGACGATCTCCTCCAGGATGTCCTCGATGGTTACCAGGCCCGCCACCCCGCCATATTCGTCCACCACGATCGCCATGTGGACCTTCCGCTGCTGCATCTCCCGCAACAGATCCATGATGCGCTTGCCCTCGGGGACAAAGTAAGGGGGACGCAACAGCTGCGTGAGGGGGACATCCTGGACCCCATCGCGCATCAGGCGGAGGAGGTCCTTGGCATACAGCACGCCGACGATGTGGTCGATGGTGCCCTCATAGACCGGTATGCGGGAGTAGCCAGCCTGGAGGATGACGTTGAGGGCTTCAGAGAGAGAGGCCGTCACGGGGATCGCCACCATATCGGGCCGGGGGACCATGATCTCCCCCACGACCGTGTCGTGCAGCTCGAAGATCGATACGATCATCTCCTTCTCGGTGGCCTCGATGGCCCCGCCCTCCTCCCCCGCGTCCACCAGGGTGCGGAGCTCCGCCTCGTTGATCACCGGCGCCGTCCGCCCCTCCACCCGCGGCCCAAGCCATGCGGCCAGATGGCGCAGCGGGGCCAGGATCCATCGCATGGGCATCAGGGTCAGGGCGCCCGGAATCGCGAGTGCCTCCGCGTATCGGCCACCTAGGGCCCGCGGCCAGGCCTCCAGGGGGCCGCGCAACCCCCAGGCCAGGACCAGCCAAAACATGACCATTCCCACAGACAGCCCGACGCCCTGAGACAGCCAGAACGTCCCCCATCCAGCGATCGCGAGATCCAGGAAGAGCAGGCCCAGGCTGATCGTCTGCAGTCGGATGGTGCTATCCTCTACCAGCCGCTCCACCCACGAGGCGAAGGGGCGCCCCTCTTGCGCACAGGACCGACGTTTTTCCTCAGGGAGGGCCAGGATCGCCGCCTCCGAAGCCACGATCCACGAGCGCACCGCCAGACCAACCAGGAGGCCCAACCCGAGGGCCCAACCACTCCTCGCTTCCATTAACCCAACCCCTCGTCCAGATAAGCTTTGATGTTGTGCTCCACCGCGTAGGCGGCCGCCTCGGCCCGATTCGACAACCCGAGCTTGTCGAGGATACTACTAACGTAGTTCCGAACGGTCCCCTCGCTCAGAACGAGGGCCTGAGCGATCTCCCGGTTGGTCTTCCCTTCCGCGATCAGCGCCAGCACCCGCAGCTCCTGCTCCGTCAGGCCCTTGAAAGCGGAGG
>JBEPYX010000369.1:0-2576 GCA_041641155.1 Thermoflexus sp. | reverse complement strand
CGGCGGTACATCTCCTCGAGGCGCTGCCATCCGGCCGCCCCCTCCGCCCGCACGAACGCCTCCACGCCGGTTCCGAGTCCGAACCATCCCGGAAGCAGATGTCGGTTCTGGGTCCACGAGAACACCCAGGGGATGGCCCGCAGGTCCTCCAGCCGCCGCTCCGGCCGCCGGCGGGCCGGCCGCGAGGCGATGGGGAACTCTTCAATTCCATCAATCGGGGTCGCGTGCTGGAAGTAGGTGAGGAAGCCCGGGGTCTCCAGCAGCTCCCGGTAAGCTCGGTAGGCCGCCTCGCTCATCCGCTCCATCGCCTCTACCCATGCGGCCTCCGGCTCCACAGGGGGAAGGGCCGAGACCAGTAGCGTCGCCCACAGGATCTGCTCAAGGTGGCGGTAGGCGATGTGGGGGTCATCGTAGCGCTCCGCCAAAACTTCCCCCTGCTCGGTCATGCGCAGACGCCCCCTCACCGCGTCCGGCGGGAGCCCGAGGATGCTCCGGGCCGCCGGGCCCCCGCCCCGCCCCAGCGCTCCGCCCCGGCCGTGGAAGAAGGTGAGGGTGATCCCGTGAGCGCGCGCGACCCGCACCATCTCCGCCTGCGCCCGGTAGAGGGCCCACACGGCCGCCAAGTATCCGCCGTCCTTGGTGCTGTCGGAATAGCCGATCATCACCATCTGGTGGTTCCCCTGACGGGCCAGATGCTCCCGGTAAAGGGGGAGGCGGAGCATCCGCTCCAGTATGCGGGGGGCATCCCGCAGAGTGGGAATGCTCTCCAGGAGCGGGGCAACTTGGAAGAACGGGGGCGGCGCCGACAGGCCGTTCGCACCGGCCATCAGCCAAAGCACGGCTAGCACGTCGGCCGGGCCGCGGGCCATGCTGATGATATACGGGCCCAGCGCCTCTGGGCCGTAGGCCTCCGCGGCCCGATGGAGCAGGCGGAACACCGCCAGGGTCTCCGCCGTCTCAGGCGAGGGGGCAGCCTGGGCAACGAGCGCCGCTGCCCGCGGGAAGATTTCCACCAGCAGGGCGATCTGCTCCTCCTCCGGGCGCTCCAGATAGCCCTCGATCCCCGCCCCCTGGAGCAGCTCGGCGACCGCCTCCGCGTGGCGCCGCGCCTCCTGGCGTACATCCAGCCGGGCGATGTGGAAGCCGAAGGCCCGGGCCTGGACCCACCAGTCCTCCAGGAGGCCCTCGGCGATGCGAGCCCCGCGGCCCTGAAGGAGGCTCTCCCGCATCCGCTCGAGGTCCACCACCAGCTCCTGAGCGCAGCGGTAGGCGCCTTCGGGGGGTGGACCGGCCATCGGATCCCATGCCATGGTCTGTTCCAGACGCCAGGCGATGACGTGGATCCATCGCCGATAGGCTTCATACGGGGAAAGGCCGGAGAGGCGCTCCCGCAGGGCGGGCCATCGCGCCTCGGCCTCCGCCAGCGCCTGGGCCAGGACGGGGGAGACCGGGGCCTGGCGGGTGGACATCCCCATGGCGACGAAGAGATTGCGGGCCTGCTGCAGGTGCAGCGAGAGGGCGACTTGGCGATGGCGACGCAACGTCTGGGCCGTCACCTCCGCGGTCACCCGCGGGTTGCCGTCTCGATCCCCGCCGATCCAGGAGCCAAAGCGCAGAAAGACCGGCAGATCATCCCCCAGCTCGGGATAGGTGGCCCGCAGCGCCTCCTGAACATCCCGATACAACCGGGGGGTCAGCGCCCACAACGTCCGCACGAAGAACGAGAGGCCGTTCTCCACCTCATCCATGACCGACGGGCGCCGCACCCGCGTGAGATCGGTCTGCCAGAAGACCGTCAGCTCCGCCCGCAGCCGGCGGAGCAGCTCCGCCCGCTCCCGGGGCAGCCGATCGGGGGCGTCCAGATCGGCCAGGATGGCGCGGATCCGGCTCAGGATCCCCCGCACGGTCCGACGTTTGGCCTCCGTCGGATGGGCAGTGAACACCGGCTCGATGGAAAGCCCTTCCAGCAGCCCCCGCACGACCTGGGAGGGGATTCCCGCCGCCCGGAGGCGCTGGAACGCCTCCGGGATGGATTCCGGGCGGGGTTGCGGATGGGCGGCCTGCTCCCGGGTCCGCAGCACCCGCACCCGATGGCGATCCTCCGCCAGGTTGGCCAGGTCGAAGAAAATCGTGAAGGCCCGGGCGATCACCTGTAGCTCAGGCAGGGCCAGCCGGTCCAGCAGCGATCGGAGCGCACCCTCGGCCTCCGGATCGCCGGCCCGGCGGGCGCGGGCGAGCCGCCGCACTTCCTCCTCCAGCTCGAATCCCTCCTGCCCGGCCTGTTCCTGGATTACCTCGCCGAGCAGATCCCCCAACAGGTGGATGTCCCGGCGGAGCGGTTGATCTCCCACCATCGCCGGCGCTCCCCTGAAGCCTCCAGAGCAGGGACGACGGCGTCCGTCCCTCCGCTCCGGGTCGTGCTCGATTGTAGCGAGGGATCCGCTGACCGGGAAGCGCTCCGCTCGAGCCGGGCCCTTGGTGAATTCCGCCGCTTTCGATTACCATTGGCTCAGGATCGCCACCCGGTTGTGGACCTGAAGGCCCTTGGCGATGGCGCTTTGAACACCTCACCGCCA
>JBEPYX010000368.1:0-2578 GCA_041641155.1 Thermoflexus sp. | reverse complement strand
TTAGTCTCTGAGCGGAACATCCGATGGACCTTGAGCTGATCCCCTCCATAGACCTGCTGCAAGGCCGGGTCGTCCGGCTGGTTCAGGGCGACCCCCAACGTCGCATCGTGTATGCCGTGGACCCGGTAGAGCAGGCCCTCCGCTGGGCCGAGGAGGGCGCCCGCTGGCTCCACATCGTCCACCTGGATGGCGCCCTCGGGGGGGGCGAGGCCCGCTTCATCGAGGTCGCCCGCATCGCCCGCGAGACGCCGCTGGCGGTGCAGCTGGGCGGTGGGCTGCGCACGCTGGCGGACCTGGAGCGAGCCTTCGATGCAGGGGCCCAGCGCGCAGTGCTGGGAACGATGGCCGTGCGGGACCCGGCCGCCTTCGAGGCAGCGCTCGCCCGCTTCGGCCCCGACCGCCTGGTGCTGGCGGTGGAGGTCCGCGGGGGGCAGCTGGCGATCGCCGGATGGCAGGAGACGGCGGGGGATCCCCTCACCTTCGCGCAGGTCTGGGCCCAGCGGGGCGTGCGATGGGTCCTGTACACGAACGTGGAGCGGGATGGGACCCTCGCCGGGCCGGACATCGAGGGCGCCGCGCGGATTGCGCAGCGGGCCGGGGTCCGGATCCTCCTCTCCGGCGGGGTGGGGCGCCTCGCCCATATCGAAGCGGTGAAGCGCTGCGCTTTCCCTGAGCTGGCCGGGCTGATCCTGGGGCGGGCGCTCCATGAGGGGCGGTTCACCCTGCGGGAGGCCTGGGAACGGCTGCGGGATCCCTGGGGAGGGCGCGAGGCGGCCGCGGATCTTCCTTCCACCGGATGATTTGGAGGCGCTGGCCGCCCGGCTGGGATGGGAGGAATCCTTCCGCTAACGCTTGCAGCGGATCGCCCGCGAGGAGGCCGAGGCCCTGGTCGAGAGGATCCGCAGGGTTCGAGATGGCTAGAGGCCGCATGAGGGGGATGCGCGCCGGCGGGAAGCGGCACAGCCGGGGACGGCCCGGAAGGCACTGCTGAGGAGTCCGGCGGGGGAAGGGCGATGCTGGCGAAACGGATCATCCCGTGTCTGGACGTCCACGCGGGGCGCGTGGTGAAGGGCGTGCGGTTCGTGGACCTGCGCGATGCAGGGGACCCGGTGGCCCACGCCCGCGTCTACGAAGACGAAGGAGCCGACGAGCTGGTCTTCCTGGACATCACGGCCTCCTACGAGGACCGCGAGATCCTGCTCGATGTCGTGCGGCGAGTGGCCGAGGTCCTTTCGATCCCCTTCACCGTCGGCGGGGGGATTCGGAGCGTGGAGGACTTCCGGGCCCTTTTGCGGGCGGGGGCGGACAAGGTGAGCATCAACACCGCCGCGGTGCGCCAGCCGGACCTCATCACCGAGGCCGCGCGGCGCTTCGGCTCCCAGTGCGTGGTGGTGGCCATCGATGCCAAACGGGTCGGACCGGACCGGTGGGAGGTCTATATCCATGGCGGGCGGACGCCCACCGGGCTGGACGCGGTGGAGTGGGCCCGGGAGGTGGAGCGGCGCGGCGCAGGGGAGATCCTGCTCACCAGCATGGACGCCGACGGCACCCAGGAGGGCTACGACCTGGCCCTCACCCGGGCGGTGGCCGAAGCGGTGGGCATCCCGGTGATCGCCTCGGGGGGGGCGGGGACGCTGGAGCACTTCTACCAGGTGTTCACCGAGGGGAAGGCCGACGCCGCCCTGGCCGCCTCGGTCTTCCACTTCCGACAGCTGCGCATCGTCGAGGTGAAAGCCTACCTGGCGCAGCGGGGGATCCCCGTGCGGCTGGATTGAGGGGGCGGCCCCCGACGCCGGATGACGAGGCATGTTCGAAGCCAACTCATCTTCCCCTATCCGGATGGAGCGAGCGCCATGACCCCGCGTCCCTATCGTTTCCTGGACATCGTGATGGCTCTTTTCGTCACCACGCTCATCGTCAGCAACATCGCCTCCTCGGCCAAGATCGTGGATTGGGGGATCCGCCTGTTCGGCCTCCGGCTGGCCTTCGACGCGGGCACCATCCTGTTCCCCTTGAGCTACATCTTCGGCGACATCCTGACCGAGGTCTACGGCTACCGCCGCTCCCGTCGGGTTATCTGGACCGGCTTCGTATGCCTGGCCTTGAGCGCTTGGGTCTTCTGGCTCGTTCGGATCTGGCCCGGGGATCCGGAATGGGAGCGATACGCCGGGCAGCAGGCGTATGAAGCCATCCTGGGCGGCATGAGCCACGGCGGCATCGTGCTGGCCAGCCTCCTCGGCTACTGGTCCGGGGAGTTCACCAACTCCTTCGTCCTGGCGAAAATGAAGATCCTGACGCGCGGTCGCTATCTGTGGACTCGCACCATCGGCAGCACGCTGGTTGGGCAGCTGGTGGATACCGGGGTCTTCGTGGCGATCGCCTCCCTGGCAGGGGTTTTCCCATGGACCCTCTTCGCGACGCTTGTGTTCACGAATTATCTTTTCAAGGTGAGCGTGGAAGCCCTGATGACCCCGGTGACCTATCTGGTGGTCGGTGCCCTGAAGCGCCTGGAGCAGGAGGATTACTACGACTATGACACCTCCTTTAACCCCTTCCGATTGGAGCTCGGGACCTGAGC
>JBEPYX010000367.1:0-2582 GCA_041641155.1 Thermoflexus sp. | reverse complement strand
CCGCCTCGATCATCACCCGTTGGGGATCCAAGTAGGTCATGTTCTGGTAAACCCCCCGCCGGGAGGTGATCAGATCCATCACCGGCCCGATGTAGTCCGCCGGGGTGATGATGGTGACCCTCATCCACGGCTCCCGGATCTCTTCAATGAGGGAAGGGTCGGGGAGATCCGAGGGGCGGGTGATGGTCTTCACCCGGCCGTTGCGCAAGACCACCTCGTATTCGACACTGGGCGCCGTGGCCACGATGTCCAGCCCGTACTCCCGCTCCAGGCGCTCCTGGACGATCTCCATGTGGAACATCCCCAGGAAGCCGCACCGGAAGCCGAATCCCAGGGCCTGGGAGGTTTCGGGCTGGAAGACCAGGGCGGCGTCGTTCAGCTGCAACTTCTCCAGGGCCTCCCGCAGGACCTCGTAATCCTCCCCCTCGGCCGGGTAGAAGCTGGCGAAGACCATGGGCTTGGGCGGGCGGAACCCCGGCAGCGGCGCCGCGGCCGGCCGGTCCGCCATCGTCAAGGTGTCCCCCACCCGGCACTCGCGGACGGACTTCAGGCCGGTGGCGACGTAGCCCACCTCGCCCGCCGTCAGGCGGCCCGTCGGGGTGAGGTCGGGGGTGAAGACCCCGATCTCCACCGGCTCGCCGACCACCCCGGTGGACATCACCATGACCTTCCGGCCCATCGCGAGCGTCCCGTTGACCACCCGCACGTAGGCGATCACGCCCTTGTAGGGATCGTAGTGGCTGTCGAAGATCAGAGCTTGCAGCGGGGCCTCCGGATCCCCCCGAGGCGGTGGGATGCGCCGCACCACCGCCTCCAGCACCTCCTCGATCCCGATCCCCAATTTGGCGGAGATGCGGAGGACCTCGGATTCCGGAACCCCGAGGAGCTCCGCAACCTCCCGGGCCACCTCATCCGGCCGGGCCGCCGGCAGGTCGATCTTGTTGATCACGGGGATGATGATGAGGTCGTGCTCCATCGCCAGGTAGAGGTTGGCCAGCGTCTGGGCCTCGATCCCCTGGGTGGCGTCCACCAGCAGGATCGCCCCCTCGCAGGCGGCCATGGCCCGGCCCACCTCGTAGGAGAAATCGACGTGCCCCGGCGTGTCGATCAGGTTCAGCACGTAAGTCCGGCCGTCCCGGGCGGTGTATTGCATCCGGACCGCCGAGGCTTTGATGGTGACCCCCCGCTCCCGCTCCAGCTCCATGGAATCCAGCACCAGCTCCATCCCGTTCCGGGGCTGGATGGTGCCGGTGCGCTCCAGGAGCCGATCGGCCAGGGTGGTCTTGCCGTGGTCCACGTGGGCGATGATGCAGAAATTCCGGATGTGCTCCAAACCCATCTCCCCTTCGCGAGAGCGATCGCTTCCCGGCGAGGCGCCGCGCCCCCGGCACGTTCATCATAAGCGGGGCGAGAAATCGGTGTCAAATGGCCACTTGGAAACGCCCCGATCGGCACGGTCTAGCGGAATCCCCCCGCCGGGGTTAGGATAAAAGCGCGTCCGGGCCTTCCGCACTGCGATGCGGCACGATGCCCAACACCCCCGGCCAGGAGGTAGCGATGATCGGACGCTGGCTGCTGCGCCTCGGGCTGGCGCTGGGGATCCTCGTGATCCTCCTCGGCGCCGCCGGCGCCCTGTGGTTCTACCAGGCGGCCCGCCGGCCCTTCCCCAAGACCCAGGGCACCCTCCCCCTCCCCGGCCTCCGCGCCCCCGTCACGGTGATCCGCGATCGCTGGGGCGTGCCCCACATCTACGCCTCCAACCTCCACGACCTGTTCATGGCCCAGGGGTTCGTCCACGCCCAGGACCGCTTCTGGCAGATGGAGTTTTGGCGCCACATCGGAACCGGCCGCCTCTCCGAGATGCTGGGGAGAACGACCCTGAATCAAGACCGCTTCATCCGGACCCTGGGCTGGAACCGGGCGGCCCAGCAGGATCTGGCGGCCCTGGGGCCGGAGGAGCGGGCGATCCTCGAGGCCTACGCGGCCGGGGTGAACGCCTACCTGGAGCGGCATCGGGGCCGCCTTCCGCTGGAGTTCGTCCTCTTCCGCTTGTTCGGGCGGCGCTGGGAGATCGAACCATGGCAGCCGCTTCACACCGTGGCCTGGGCCAAGGTGATGGCCTGGGACCTGGGCGGGAACTGGGATGACGAGCTGTTGAACGCCCGCATCGTCCAGCGGATCGGGCCGGAACGCCTGCAGGAGCTGGTGCTCCCGTATCCCACCGACCGGCCGGTCATCGTCCCGACCGCCGTGACGGAGCGCCCGATCCCGGAGGAGACGGCCCGCGCCCTGCTGGACCTGGGGCGGGGGCTGCAGCGGGCCACCCTGGGCAATGGGCCCGAGCGGGGATCCAACAACTGGGTGGTGGCCGGATCCCGGTCGGCCACCGGGAAGCCTCTTCTGGCCAACGACCCCCATCTGAGCATCCAGATGCCCAGCATCTGGTATGAGGTCGCCCTGCACTGCGAGCCGGTGACGCCCGAGTGCCCGATCCAGGTGGCCGGCGCCTCCTTCCCTGGCGTCCCCGGCGTGGTCATCGGCCATAACGACCGCATCGCCTGGGGCGTGACCAACCTGGGGCC
>JBEPYX010000366.1:0-2589 GCA_041641155.1 Thermoflexus sp. | reverse complement strand
CCGTTCGGGTGCTGGTAGACAGCGCTGCGCTGCTGACCGCAACGGATCTGCCCAGCGAGCTGCTCGTCCGGATCCCGTTGACCATCCGGGCCGACCATCAGGTCTTCCGGGAAGGGATCGACGAGATCCCACCAGAGTGGTGGCCGCCGTCAGATCGGAGCAAGGGGTTCACCCTTGAGCCTCCCACGGAGGAAGAGCTGCGGGCGCTTTACGCCCGGCTGGCGCCCCACACCTCCGCCCTGGTGGCTGTGCTGCACTCCGGCCGGCTCTCCCCGCTGGTTGCCCGCGCCCGGGCCGCCGCCTCCGCCGTGCTGGGCCGGTGCCCGGTCCACGTGATCGACACCCAGACGGTGGGGGTCGGCCAGGGCTGGATCGCCGAGGCTGCCCTGCGCCTGGCCGCCCGGGGCCAGCCCGCCCATGAGATCGTCCGGCTCCTGCGCGGGATGCCGTCGCGGATCTACACGGTTTTCGTCACCGAGAGCCTGGAAGCCCTGGAGCGGAACCGGCTGCTGAGCAAGACCCAGCGCATCCTGGGGACGATGCTCGGGATCCGGCCGTTCTTGATGATGGAGGATGGGGCCCTGCTCCCGCTGGAGAAGGCCCGCTCCACCGAGAAGGCCCTGGAGAAGTTGCTCGAGTTCGCCGCGGAGTTCTCCAAAGCGGAGCGGGTGGCGGTCCTCTACGGGCCAGCGCGCTCCCCTCAAGAGGCCCAGTCCTTCGCCCAGCGCCTGCAGGAGGCGATGCACGCGCGGGAGATCCTCATCCGCCCCTATGGGCCTTCGCTGGCGGTGTGGGTCGGCTTCGACGGGTTGGGGGTGGTGATCCATGAATAAGGAGGGGCACGAGCGATGCGCGTTCGCATCGTGACCGACAGCACAGCTGATCTCCCCCCGGAGTGGATCGCAGAAGACAGCATCACCGTCGTGCCCGTCTACGTGCGCTTCGGGGAGGAGGTCTACCGGGATGGGGTCGAGATCTCGCGGGAGGCGTTCTACCAACGGCTGCGGTCCGGCGGGATCTATCCCCAGACTGCGGCCTCCAGCCCCGGGGATTTCGAGGCCGCCTATCGCCAGCTCGGGGAGGAGGCCGACGTCATCCTCTCGATCCACATCGCCAGCAGCCTCAGCGGGGTTTGCAATGCGGCCACAATGGCAGCGCAGCACATCCGCCAGCCGCGCGTGATCGTCTTCGACTCCGGACAGGTCTCGATGGGGTTGGGCTGGCAGGTACGCTATGCGGCCCGCTGGGCACGGGAAGGGCTCCCGGTCGAGGAGATCCTGGATCGCCTGCACGCCCTTCGGCCCCGCGTGCGGTTGCTGGCCGCGGTGGAGGATGTGAGCTATCTGCATCGCGGCGGACGGATCAGCTGGATACGCGCGTTCGCTGCCGCCTTGCTTCAACTCAAGCCTCTGATTGAGGTCCACGAGGGGCAGACCATGCTCCTAGAGCGGACGCGGACGTGGGACCGGGCGGTCAAGCGCCTCGGCGAGATCGCCACCGAACGCCCCAACCTGGCCGCGCTGGCGGTCATCCACGCCGACGCCCCCGATGCCGCCCAAGCCTTGGCCCGCCAGCTAAAGGCACGTTGGGAGATGGAGATCCCCATCGCACAGGCCTGCCCAGCGATCGGCGCCCACACGGGCCGGGGGGCCGTCGGGGTCGCCTGGGTGGAGCGCTGACCTTCTGCCGGAGGAGGCAAGCCCCGATGCTCTCTCGTTTGCTCTCTGCCCTGATCGTCCTGGCACTGCCGGTGGTGCTGGTCCTTTTGAATGTCCGGCTGCTGATGAACGACTGGTTCATCCGCCTGGAATACGCGCGCCCGGATTTCCCGCCCGACCTCTACGGGATGAGCTCGGAAGAGCGGTTGCGGCTGGCCCTCACTGGCCTCCGCTCCGTGACCCAACCGCCGGGGGCCAGCATCCTGCGGGAGGTCCGCTTCGCCGACGGGCGGCCGGCCTTCAACGAGCGGGAGATCCGACATATGCAGGATGTATACGTCCTGCAGGGCGCCGCCTTCCGGGCGGGCCTGATCCTGGCCCTCGCGCTGCTCGGCGCCTGGGCCTGCCTCTGGTTTTCTCCGGCCACCCGCCTCCTGGCCTGGCAGAGCCTGGGGTGGGGGGGGCTACTCACCCTCGGGCTGATCCTGGCGATCCTCCTCAGCTTCCTCCTACGCTTCGATGTCGCCTTCACGGGGTTCCACCGGATCTTCTTCGAGGGGGAGACCTGGATCTTCCCGCCCACGGACACGCTGATCCGACTGTATCCAGAGAAATTCTGGTTCGACGCCGCGATGTGGATCGGCGGGCTCACGCTGCTGGAGGCCGTCGCCGTGATTCTCCTGGCCCGTTGGGGATCCCGCCTGGGATGACACTCTCCCGCCGGGGACGGGCTGGGCGAAAAGGAACGACCCGAATTCGAATCCTATGTGGAAGAGGTCTCCGTGCGCATCTTGATCACCGGCGCCGCTGGGTTCATCGGCTCCCATCTATGTGACCGCTTCCTCGCGGACGGCCATGAGGTTATCGGGGTGGATAATTTCCTCACCGGGACCCCGGATCACATCGCCCACCTCATCGGGCATCCCCGCTT
>JBEPYX010000365.1:0-2593 GCA_041641155.1 Thermoflexus sp. | reverse complement strand
TGATCGTCGGGCGCTTGGAAGGGCACCCTGTGATGGTGCTTCAGGGGCGCGCCCATTTCTATGAGGGCCATTCGATCCAACGGGTCACCTTCCCCATCCGGGTGATGCAGCTGCTGGGCATCCGCCTCCTGATCCTCACCAACGCGGCGGGGGGGCTGAACCCCGCCTTCCGGCCTGGGGATGTGATGATCATCCGGGATCACATCGGCCTGTTCGGGATGGCGGGGGCCAACCCCCTCCGGGGGCCCAACGAGGCGGACTGGGGCCCCCGTTTCCCGGACCTCTCCCGCGCTTACGATCCGGAGCTGCGAGCGATCGCCCGCAGGGCCGCCGAGGCCGCCGGGATCCCGGTTCACGAGGGCGTTTATGTGATGCTGGGTGGGCCCAGCTTCGAGACGCCGGCGGAAGTGCGCTTCCTGCGCATGATCGGGGCCGACGCCGTGGGGATGTCCACCGTCCCCGAGGTGATCGTCGCCTGCCATGGCGGGATGCGCATCCTGGGCCTGTCCGGGATCTCCAACGTCCTGAACCCGGACGCCTTCGAGCCCCCCAGCCATGAGGAGGTCCTACAAGCCGGCCGAGTGCTGGTGCCCCGATTGACGGCGATCATCCGGGGTGTGCTGCGGGAGATCCGATGAGGGGAAGGGATTTTCTCATGTCTGCCCTCCTCGAAGGCATCTCGACGGCGGAATTTTGAGAGGGGTTCGCTTCTCAGGAACAGCACTTAAGGAAAGGGATGGAGACACTGCGGGCGCTATTGGAATCCATTGCTCCGGTGTTCTACGTTGGCGTTGGCCTGCTGCTGGCGAGCACCCTGGGGCAGATCGGACGGGCGTATCGCCGCTGGGCCCGGGCGTTTTTCCGGGCTGAGCGGGAGATGGCGGCGATGGAGTTGTTGGGCGGGCTGGCCCGAGCGGCGTTCCTGCTGGCCCTCGGCCTGGGCTTCTGGCTCCTCGTAGGGCCCGGCGTCCTGAGCCCTCGTCCGGCGCCCCCGCCGCCCACCCCGACGCCCGCGTGGATCCCTTCCCCTACCCTCCCGGGCCTCCTCCGGCCGACGCCGGCCGCTCGGCCTTCTCCTTCCCCTGGAAACGCCTCCGGCGCCCTCACCCCGCCATCCCCCACGCCGGCCCCCTCCCCCTCGCCGACGCCGATCGCAAGCCCCACCCCGCCGCGGGCCCGCTGCCCCGATCCGCACGCCCAGATCGACATCCCAACCCCGGGAGAGGTGATCTCCCAGACGATCTCGGTGATCGGCACGGCCACCCATCCGGACTTTCAGTTTTACAAGTTGGAGATCAACGGCCCTTACACGGGGGGGCAGTGGGTAACGCTGGGCGACGTGGTGCGGCAACCGAAGGTTCGGGAGCCGCTCTGGGTTTTCGATCCCCACCCCTTCTTCGCCCAGCCCGGGCGCTATCGGCTCCGCGTCGTGGTGGTGGATCGCGCCGCGCAGGAGGCCGCGGTCTGCGAGGTCCCGGTGGTGATCCCATCACCCGGGGGATAGAAACCGAACAGGGGGCGAAGCGTCGGGCGCCTCGCCCCCTGTTCGGTTGGGTCTCCCCAAACGCGGAGCGCTCACCACCTCACTTCTCCGCGTTCAGGAACGCGCCGAAGAAGGCGGTGAAGTATTCAAAGGTCCCCGTGCGGCCCTTGTGGTTGGGATCCTTGGCATCCCACTGGGCCTTGAAGGTGGCCACCACGTCGTTGGCGTCCAGCTCCGCACCGTTATGGAACTTCACCCCCTTGCGGAGGTAGAAGGTCCAGACGGTGAGATCTGAGTTGGCCTCATAACGCTCCGCGAGAGCCGGTTCGACCTCGACGCCACCGACCTTATAGGCCAGCAGGGACTCATAGACCTGCTCGCAGGCCCGGAACGTCTCGCCGTCGGTCTCGTCGGCGCACCAGAGGGCGATGGGCTCCGCGTTCTGCATCCACACCAGCTCGTCCTTCCCGGGATCCATCACCGAGAAGCGCTCGTTGTTGAGGGGGCTGGCGTGGGCGCCCTTCACACCGGCCTTGAAGGCGGCGGCGGAGACGCCGTGGGCCAACGGGATCATGGGGATGTGCTGCTTGATGAGCTGGTTCACCCGATCGTAATGCTTCTGGCGCTCGGCGGGATCGCTCAGCTTGGCCGCCGCCCGGATCTCCTCCACCAGATCGGGGAAGAGCTTGCCGAACTGCTTGTTGGCCTCATTGGCGAAGTGGTAATCGTAGAAGTTCGTGGCGTCCGGGTAGTCGGCCAGCCACCCCAGAAGATACATCGCCTCATTGCCCGCAGCGACCGAGTCCAGGAAGGCGCCGGACTCCATCACATTGATCCGAACCCGGATGCCGACCTCGGCCAGCTGAGCCTGGATGTCCTGGGCCACCTTGCGCGGCTCCGGCAGATAGCCGCGCACCACATCGCGGAGGGAGAGGGTGATGTCGAAGCCATTGGGGTAGCCCGCCTCGGCCAGGAGCCGCTTGGCTTCCTGGGGGTTGTAGTCATACCACTTCAGGCCCTCGGTGTAACCGGGCTTCAGCACCGGCGGCACGAACTGCTCCGCCACCATGGAGCCCGCCGGGTAGAAGTTCTTGACCAGCCGCTCGCGAT
>JBEPYX010000364.1:0-2597 GCA_041641155.1 Thermoflexus sp. | reverse complement strand
CGGGTCCAGGCGGGCAGGGTGTTGGTGCTGAACCGCTGGTGGAAGATCACGAACTCCGTCTCGAAATCGGGATCCCGCAGATCCGGATAGAACCGGTCCAGATCGCGGGCCAGGACGAGGGCCTTATAGACGATGGTTTGGGAGGAGGCGGAGGCGACGTAGGTGGGGAGCCTGCGATCGGCCGCGGCGCGCTCGATCCGGCGACGGGCGCGATAGAGACGGCGGTCCATCCCCTCCGGGGTGTCGCCCCGCTCATCGGCCAGCAGCGCCTGGACGATCGAGGGGCATGTCGCCTGGGCCCGGGGGCCCAGCACCGCCGGCCGGATGGGCACCGGACGCCAGGCCAGGAGGGTGAAGCCTTCCATGTGGAAAATGGCCTGGGCCGCTGCCTGAGCGGCCTCTCGGCCCGAAGGCTCCGAGGGCAGGAACAGCATGGCGGCCGCCAAGCGGCTGGGGGCCGGCGGGCGGATCCCCTGGCCCTCCAGGAAGCGGAGGAACAGCCGACGGGGGAGGGCGGTGAGCACCCCCGCTCCGTCCCCGGTTCGTCCGTCATCGGCGGTCGCCCCCCGATGCGACATCCGGTCGAGCGCGCGCAACGCCATGGTCAAGAGTTCGTGGTCCGCCGGCCCGCCCGGACGAGCCAGCAGGCCGATCCCGCATGCGTCCCGTTCCCGTCGCTCCCATCCTTCCATCGGCCGCCTCCGACGCCGGACGGAGATCTTCCGGTGGGTCGGGATGGGCCCCGCATCCCCCACCGGCTCGCCCAGGGTTTCCCTTGATTTTGTGAAAAATCCCGCGGGCGTGTCATCCCCTGTTTGGGCCATTTTGGGCCACCTGAACAGGCCATTTCGGGCAGCGCGGGGCGAGGCCGGCCCCGTGGGATACGCATGGAGGCTGAGGCGACGGCCTTCATTGTTGCGGTGCGCCTAGGGGCATCCTCGGCCGTCTTTCCCTTCGTCCCGCGAAGCCCCCTCCCATCGAAGCGCGATGGCCCTCGAAGATCGGGGTGGAGGCGCTGATGGGGGCGTGCATCCTCTTGGTGGACGATGACGTGTTGCTCTGCCGCAGCCGGGCTTTCAGCCCGGAGCGGGCCGGTCTCCGGGTGTGGACCGCAGCCAGCGCGGAGGAAGAGCTGGCCATGCCGGTTCAAGCCGTTCGATTAGGGGAGCACAGGGGCGGGTGGATATGGAGAGCTGGCAGGGGGAGGGGACCCGTTTGCTCCGGCTCGCCGATGCCGTCCAGGCCACCGCCTCCGGCGCGGTTCCTCCGCCGTCCCGGATGAGAAGCGGACGGCTCGCTGGCGGATCACGCGACGGGAGGCCCGCCGCCGGCCTCATCCAGGACCTCGATGACGTGCTGGACCGGGATCGGGAGGCCGGCCTGGCGCAGGCCCATCGCCAGCTGCAGCATGCAGCCGGCGTTCGCGGTCACCACCCGGTCGGGGGCGAGCCGCTGGATGTGGGCCACTTTCTCCGCGAGCAGCGCGCTCGCGATCTCCGGGTGGGTGATGTTGTAGATCCCCGCGCTGCCGCAGCAGAGATCCCCATCGGGCAGGTCCACGACGGTGAGCCCGGCGGCCTGTAGCAGGCGCCGGGGCTGGGCGCGGACGCTCTGGCCGTGGGCGAGGTGGCATGGGTCCTGATAGACGGCCCGCCCGGCGAGGCGCCGCGGGAGGGGTCGAAGGCCGACCGCGTCCAGGAACTCTGTGACGTCCCGTACGCGCGCGCTGAAGGCGCGCGCGGCCTCCGCCCAGCGGGGGTCGTCGCCCAGGAGATCCCCGTATTCCTTCATCGCCACGCCGCAGCCGGCGGCGTTGACCACGATGGCGTCCACCTCTTCCCGCATGAAGGCCGAGAGGTTCCGTCGGGCCAGCGCCCGAGCCCGCTCGCGCTCTCCGGCGTGGACGTGGAGCGCCCCGCAGCACACCTGGCCGCGGGGGACCACCACCTCGAAGCCCTGGCGGGTGAGGACCCGGAGGGTGGCTCGCTGGATGGGGGCCAGCAAGGTGTGCATCACGCACCCGGCCAGCAGGGCGATGCGCCCCCGGCGCTCCCCGATCGCCGGATAGACCCGGCCAGTGGGGAAGAACCGCGCCGGGATGCGATCCGGCAGCATGCCCTCCATCGTCTGAAGGGCCGAGGGCAGGCGTCGCAGCCAGCCGGTCCTCCGGATCGCCCGCTGGAGCCCGCTGGCCTGGTAGAGCCAGAGCCCGCGGGAGAGCAGGCGGAGCAGGGTGGGATGGGAGAGGATGAGGCCGAAGACGAGGGCGCGCAGCGCTCGCTCCCGGAGGCTCATCGGGAGGGTCTGGCGGATCTGCCAGCGGGCGGCCTCCACCAGGGGGCCGAACGATACCGTGGCCGGGCAGGCGGTCTGGCACGCCCGGCATGCGAGGCAGACCTCCATATGCTCCCGGAAGTCCAGGTTGATCTCCAGACGCCCCTCGGCCACCGTCCGCATCAGGTAGATGCGTCCCCGGGGCGAATCCGGCTCCCAGCCCAGCACGCGGAACGTGGGGCACTGGTGGAGGCAGAGCCCGCAATGGGTGCAGCGGAGGATCTCCGCGTAATCCGGCGGGTGATCCGGGGTGAACCCTCGCA
>JBEPYX010000363.1:0-2600 GCA_041641155.1 Thermoflexus sp. | reverse complement strand
GAGGTCGGCTCATCCATGATCAGCAGGCGAGCGTTCTCCGAGAGGGCGCGGGCGATCTCCAACATCTGGCGTTGGGCGAAGGGCAGACTTCCGGTCAGGGCGCGGGGATCCAGGTCCAGATCAAGGTCCCTCAGGATCCGCCACGCTCCCTCTTCCATTATCCGACGATCCAGCCCGCCCCATCGGGTTCGGGGCTCCCGGCCTAGGAAGAGGTTCGCAGCCACTGTGAGGTTTGGGAGCAAGCTGAGCTCCTGATGGATCACCGCGATCCCCATCCGGCGGGCCTGCCGGGGGTCGGCGATTTCCACTGGCCGCCCATGCCAGAGGATCCGGCCCGCATCCCGCGGGATGGCCCCCGCCAGGATCCGGATCAGCGTGCTCTTGCCAGCGCCGTTCTCCCCCACTAGCCCGTGGATTTCCCCCGGGAAGATCTCCAGGGTCACCTGGTCCAGCGCCTGCACCCCTGGGAAGGCCTTGGAGATCCCCTCCGCCCGGAGCAACGGCTCTGTCATGGGGTGCCTCCCACCGAGGGCAGGGGCGGGCCCGGGGAGGGCCCGCCCCGTGCTTCCGTTTACTTGACAGTCTCCTTGGTCACTAGGGAGAGTGGGACAGGGATGAATGTCTCCACCCTCTCGCCCCGCAGATACTTGACTGCCATCTCCACGGCGAGGCGGCCCATCTCCGCCGGCTGCTGAGCCACCGTGGCAGCCAGCTTGCCCTCCTTCACCGCCTTGACGGCATCGTCAATGGCGTCGAAGCCCACAAAGACGATCCCGGTGCGTCCCGCGGCCTCCGCCGCCTGGATCGCCCCAAGGACCATCTCATCGTTGTGGGCGAAGACGCCATCGATCTGCGGATGAGCTTGGAGGATGTTCTCAAAGACCTGCAGCCCCTTGGCGCGGTTGAAGTCGGCGGGCTGGCGGGCGATCACCTCCAGGCCCGGGCACTTCTCCTTCAGGTAATCGTTGAACCCCTTCCCGCGATCCCGGGCGGCGGAGGTGCCGGGGATCCCCTCCAGCTCCACCACCTTGCCCGTGCCCTTGAGGGCCTGGCAGAGAAACTCGGCTGCCATCCGCCCTCCGGCGACGTTGTCTGAGGCGATGTGGGAGACGATCTCCCCGCCCTCCGCCGCGCGGTCTACGGTGAAGACGGGGATCTTCGCCTGGTTAGCCTTCTGGATGCTGGGGACCACGGCCTTGGTATCGGTGGGGTTAATCAGGAGGGCAGAGACCTTCTTCTGGATCAGGTCCTCGATGTTGGCAGCCTCCTTGGCGGGGTCGTCCTGCGCGTCCACGACGATGAGCTTCACCCCGTATTGGGCGGCGGCCTTCTCCGCCCCTTCTTTCAAGGTGACAAAGAAGGGGTTGTTGAGGGTGGAAAGGGAGAGCCCCAGGACGATCTCCTGCGGCTGGGCGGCCGCAGGTGTGGGCGTCGCCCCTGGCGCGGCCGGAGCGCACGCGCCGGCGACTACGGCCAAGACGAGCCAGAGCAGTAGATGCCGACGGATAACCATGGTTTCACCTCCTATTCATTTTCATTTGTTCGGATTGCCGTTCACCCGCGCCGCAGCGCTCGATGCAACAGGAGCGCCGCGGCGATCACGCCCCCTTTGAACACCTGCTCATAAAAGGATGGAATGTTGAGCAAGTTGATCCCGTTGTTCAGCACCCCGATGATCAAGGCGCCGATCAGGGTGCCCCCCAGCCAGCCCTCTCCCCCGGTCAAGGGGGTCCCGCCGATCACGACTGCTGCGATGGCGTCGAACTCGTATCCGAGCCCGAGGGTGGGCGGCGCTGAATCCAGGCGGCCGATCAGGACCAGCCCTGCCAGGGCAGCCAGGAACCCGCTCCACCCATAGGTGAGCACGAGCCGCCGCCGGATCGGGATCCCCGCCGCCTGTGCCGCGGTAGGATTGCTGCCGATCGCGCGCAAGTGTTCCCCGAAGATCGTATAGCCCAGCAGTACCTCGCCTATTCCGAACACCAGAGCCATGAGGAGGACGGGCACTGGAAACGGCCCCACCCATTCCGCACCCAGCCAGCGGAAGGATTCTGGGAAGCCCGTGATCGGGCGTCCCTGGGTGTAGCTGAGAGCCAGCCCCCGCGCGATAGTCATCATCCCCAGGGTGGCGATGAACGGCGGGATCCGCAGGTAGGCGATCGCCACCCCGTTCCAGGCCCCGAGCAGGGATCCCAGGAGCAACGCACTGGCCATCGCAAGGGCAGGAGGTTGCCCGCTGGTCACCAGGCTGGCCGCCACAACCCCCGTGAACGCCAGGACAGAGCCCACGGAGAGATCAATGCCCCCTGTGAGGATCACCATAGTCATCCCCACCGCAATGATCCCGTTGACGGAGACCTGGCGGACCACGTTGATCAGATTGCCCAGCGTCAGGAACCGTGGGGAGAGAAAGCTCAACGCCGCACACAAGCCGAGGAATGTTAGGGCCAAACCCAGGCGGGCCCAACGCTCCCGGGCCTCCAGCGCACCGAGCCCCAGCGCGATTCCCGTCAGCGGCCCTAGTTCCTTCCCCCGCTCCACCGAAGGGCGATCCATCCCCTCACGCCTCAGCGGAAAGTGGCCCGCGAAGGCGAGCCCAG
>JBEPYX010000362.1:0-2618 GCA_041641155.1 Thermoflexus sp. | reverse complement strand
CACATCTCTTTGCAGCAGCATTAAACGACTCCGGAGGCGGGCCTCTTATGCCCCATCCCGATGGCGGGATCCTGCTCCGGATGTGCCTTCGCTGCCCCTTCGCCCCGGATTCGAATTAAAATGGCGGGGCGGAAACCTTGCGCGGAGATCGGCGGAGGGTGAGGCCTGGCCCGGCCGCGTGGGAAGGGGAGGCAATTCCCCAGGGGCCGCTGAGGGCTGCCCCATCGCCGCGAATTCCCCTTCGTCCGCCCGATTCCGAATCGATGGAGGTCGGTGTGCCCGCTCGCGTGCGAATCGATGCGGAGACCCGATCGGTCATCGTGGAATGGCCGGATGGCCTCCGACGGGCCTTCTCCTGGTCCCAATTGCGGGCGGCTTGCCCATGCGCCCTCTGCCGTGTCGAGGCACAGACGGCGAGGGAAGATCCGCTGGCTTTACGCCCTCGGCCGGACGATACGCTGGTGGACTTCGCCTACGTGGGGAACTACGCGGTGCGCTTCTTCTGGGGGGATGGCCATTCCTCCGGCCTCTATAGCTGGCGCTACCTCCGGGAGCTGGCGACCGGCGATCCCGGCGGGCCTGCTCCCGCTTCCTGATCCATGCCTCATCCCTCGAAGGCATGGCCCGCCGGTTCCCCCTGGCACGCATCGGTGGACATTCTACGCCCTCTGCAGGAGGAGGCCTGGGATGGCGCGCCTGGTCCTGATGGGCTCGCCGGCGTTCGCGCTGCCGACCTTCGAAGCGCTGGCGGAGGAGCATGAGATCGCGGCGGTCTTCACCCAGCCCGATCAGCCGGCCGGCCGGGGCCTGCGGCCCACCCCGACCCCGGTGAAGCGCTGGGCAGTGGCCCGCGGGCTCCCCGTCTTCCAGCCCCGCTCCCTGCGTCGCGAACCGGAAGCGATCGCCCAGCTGCGGGCGCTGAAGCCGGACGCCATCGTGGTGGTGGCCTACGGCTTGATCCTGCCCCCCGAGGTGCTGCAGCTGGCCCCCTATGGCTGCCTGAACCTCCACCCCTCTCTGCTCCCCCGTTACCGAGGCCCTGCCCCCATCCAGGCCGCTCTCCTGAACGGGGACACCGAGACCGGGGTGACGGTCATGCTGATGACCGAAGCGGTGGACGCGGGGCCGATCCTGGCGATGGAACGGGAGCCCATCGAGCCCGAGGATACGGCGGAGACTTTGGGGGAACGCCTGGCGCAGCGGGGGGCCCGGTTGATGCGTGAAACCCTCCGACGCTGGCTGGCCGGGGAGATCACCCCCCAGCCGCAGGACGACTCCCAGGCGACGTACTGCCCGCGGATCACCAAGGCGGATGGCGAGATCGACTGGCGACGGCCCGCGGTGGAGATCGAGCGGCGCATCCGGGCGTTCACCCCATGGCCCGGCAGCTATACGTTCTGGCGCGGACGCCGGTTGAAGATCGGCCGCGCCCGCGTCCGGCCTGACCTCCAAGCGCCCCCCGGCCGGGTGGTGCCGGCCGATGGCAGGGCGGCTGTAGGCACCGGGGAAGGCGCCCTGATGCTCCTCGAGGTCCAGCCGGAGGGCAAACGGATGATGCCCATCGAGGCGTTCCTGAACGGGCATCCCGATTTCCTCGGGTCCACCCTGGGCCGGGGGGGAGGGGATGATGGATCCCACCGTGGCGCTTGAGGTCGGCCTCGCCTTCCTCACCACCATCGCGCTGCTCTACTTCGCCCAACAGGCGTTGCATCGGAACCTCCAGCGGGTGCTGCACCGCCTCATTGGCCACCCGGATGCGGCCTTGATGCTCTACTGGGCCCTGTTGTTCCCCGGGATCCTCCTCCACGAGCTCAGCCACTGGCTGGCGGCAATGGTTCTGGGTGTCCGCCGGTACCGCTTCGCGCTGTGGCCCCGGCGGTCCGGCAGGCAGGTCCGGCTGGGGGCTGTCGAGCTGGCTGAGGCCGATCCACTCCGCATGAGCCTGATCGGGGCGGCGCCCTGGCTGGCCGGCCTGGGGCTCATCGCCGCCCTCGGCGGCCGGTGGCCGGATGCCCCACCCGCCGGGATGGGCCTCTGGGCTTCCGCCTGGAACGCGCTCCAAGGGCTCTTGCATTGGGAGTGGGGCGGAGCCGCGCTCTATCTGGTCTTCGCCGTGGGCAACACGATGTGGCCCAGCCCGTCGGACCGGGCCGCGTGGCCGGCGGTCGGGATCGCGGGGGGCTTGCTGGGCGCCCTGCTCCTGCTGGCCGGCCCGCTCCCGCTGCATCGGGCCGTGGCGGGATTCCTCCTGGCAGCTCTGGCGCGGCTCACCCCGCTGCTCGCCGCCGTGCTTCTCGTGGATCTCCCGGTCCTGGTGGGGCTGATCGGGTTGAATCGCCTCCTCGATGCGGTTCAGGGCCCGCGCGATCGCCGGCTCCCCTAAGCCACCCAGCGAGCGAGGGGTCTGTCCCAACTGGCCTCGCCCCCACCGGCATGGTATACTGAAAATGCCACCGACTCGGGACGAGCGGTGAGCTGCTTCCGAGCGTGCTCCCCGATGATCCACCTGCGACCGCCTGGATTGCCGTGGGGCGACCGGGACGGCACCGTCCGGGAGGGTGTACCCCGGATGGCCGCTCGATCCCCAGATTGGCTCCCGGCGGGTCGCCCCGCTCCCC
>JBEPYX010000361.1:0-2622 GCA_041641155.1 Thermoflexus sp. | reverse complement strand
CTTACGTCAATCCGCCCCGTGGCCGCGATGGTGAGGGTGATCGGCTCGGTCCACCCGCTGGGGATATTCAGCGAGACATCTCCCTCGACGTAATACAGGGCCCCGTTCACCAACCGGTAAGTGCTCAAGGTGTTGGGTCCGCAGACGCCGGCCGTCGGGGTGTACGGCGCGGTGGGATCCAGGGTCACCCCACCCCTCGGCTGCAGGCAGAACTTCTGGCCCGCATCGTTCCAATATTGCCCTCCGGGGGCGAACTGCTGGACCGCGTAAAGCCACGAGAGGATCAAGGGGGGAGCCCCCACACAGCCCAGCCCGGCATCGTTCAACCCGTAGGCCTCCCCGCCGTATTCGCAAATCCCGTTCTCCAAGACCACGTGGGGTGCCCTCTGAGGATCAGCGTTGCTGAGGTTCAGGCCGCCGTTGGAGTGGATGCCCCCGTTGATGTAGATGTCGCTGCCCGTCAGGTTCAGGGCGTTCTGGTAGCAAGGGCCGTTCGTGTTCTCGTTCTTGCACAAGGCGGTCAGGGCATACTCGCCGGAGCTCCAGCCTGGGAAATAAACGGCCGTGGCCTGCGCCTGCACCCGCAGCCACCCGTAGCCCACGACAGCCGCCAGGAAGGACCGGAATGGGTTCTGGACCACCACCGCCACCCCCCGGGCGTTCGGCGGGACCGCTCCGGCCGGCATGGGAATCTGGAGGGTGTCCGAGATGTAATAGAACGCGCGGACGTTGGCGTTGACCGCATCCCCCAGCTGGCCGCCCGCATCGGGGATCCCCTGGACCTCCACCACCTGATGGATGGCGCGGAGGATCTCATCCTCCCCTCCGCGGCCGCGCTGGGCGAACCACAGCGCCCGCGTCCCCGCCAGCGCGCCCGCGTCGGCCGCGTTCTGGGCCCGCCGCCGCTGGGCGTAGGCATGGTTCCCATCCATGGCCAGTGCCGCCAACCCGATCAGGGCGGTCAGCATCAGGGCCACCAGCACCAGCGATTGACCGGAACGCTCCCGCGCCATCGGCGGCCTCCTTCCCCTAAGGGCTCGGCAACTGACTCGGACCGAAATACACCCCGTCCGGCGGGAAGATCGTCCGGCCTGCTTGATATCGGATCTGCACCTGGGGCAGCAATGCCTGAACGAGCGGGGTGACGGTCGAGACCTGGACCCGCACCTCGATCACCACCCGATCCTCCCGCTTCAGGACGAAGTTCCTCCCACGGGGCGGACATAGGATCGGCGGATCGAAAGTGTTGGTGTCGTAGCGGAACGGCTCGAAGTAGACGAAATACGTCTGGCCTGGGACGAGAGCATTGGGCGGGGTCAGCACCAGGGTGGACCTCAAACGGTTGAGGAGCGCCTCATGGCAGTATTGTTCCCACTGCCTCTGGGTCATCGCGGACGTGGGGGTGTGGACGATGGCATACCGCAGGGCCTCCCGCACCCCGCCCGCCAGCTCGGCGTAGACCAGCATGATCCGCCCCATGTCCGCAATGGCCATGACCAAAAATAGCAATAGCGGCAACGCCAGCGCGAACTCCACCAGCCCCTGCCCCCGTCCCTTCATCGCCACCCCCCTGGATCGGAACCACGCGCGCCCGGGCCGCCTCGGGCTTGTAAACGAGCGGATCGTTCATGGAGCGTGAGGTGCACCCCCGAGGGCACCGCACCCCCCGCGCACCTCCGTAAGGGGAAGAACACACCTCTCGCCCTCACATCAACCATGGCAAGCATAACCTGCTTCCTTAAGATGAAACCGCTGATTTCGACAAAAAAGGCACGGGTTTACAAAATTCATACATTGGTTATGTTTTTTAAAACCAAAATGTGGCCTGAAAAGGGATCTTTGCGCCATACTTCTCGACAGGGGAGTTGGCGGGGGCCGCGTCGCCCTCGCGGATTCCGGGAAGATGCGATAGAGTTGAGCCGACTCGGTCGCGATGAGCTTGGAGCCCGTTGAGCGGCCACCCACCCTTGGATAGGAATTCATCTTCTTCCATCTTCTTCGCCGGAGGCTCCGATGGCTCGACGGAAAGCGCGCCGTCCGCCGACCTGGCGGGGTTCCTCGCGATGGATCTGGGGGCTCTTGGGCGTCAGCGTGGCCCTGCTGGGGGGCGCGCTCGTCTGGCAGATCGCCCAACAGAGCCAGGCCTACGCCGCCTTCCAAGAGGCCGTCCGACGCGGGCAGCCGGCGCTCCGCCGCGTGGAAACGTTCCCCGACGAAGGCCGGGCCCACCTTCAACCGGGCGAGCGGGCAACCTATCGGACGGACCCGCCGACCTCAGGCCCGCACAGCCCAGAGTGGGTGAACCCGGGCTTTTACACTCAGGAACAGCCTCCGGAGCGCCTGGTCCACTCCTTGGAACACGGCCACATCGTGATCTACTACGATGATCCGGGCCCACAGGCGATCCGGACCCTTCAGGCCTGGGCGCGCATGTTCAACGGCCAGTGGGATGGCGTGGTGGCGGTACCCCGACACGGGCTTGGGCGCGCCGTGATCCTCACCGCCTGGACCCGTATGCTGCGCCTGGATTCCTTCGATGAGAACGCCGCCGCCGCCTTCATCGACGCCTTCCGCGGTCGAGGGCCCGAGCACCCCGTCCGGTGATCCCGCGCCCCGCCATCC
>JBEPYX010000360.1:0-2644 GCA_041641155.1 Thermoflexus sp. | reverse complement strand
GGCCAATCCGGAGAGGGCGGTGCGCGTCCCCTGCATCTGCTCCAGGCGCCGGTGGCAGCGTCGGCAGACTGTGATCAGGTTCTCCAGGGCGTGTGCCTCTTGCAGGTCCGCGAAGGTCCGCAACGGCCGGAGGTGATGGACGTCGTGGGGATGCCCCGCCCGCTCCGGCGCCCCGCACACCCGGCACCGGTAGCCATCCCGGGCTCGGACCTTCTGGCGGATGGCCTGCCACTCCGGCCCATAATCCAGAGGGCCGATCCGGATGCCCTCCGCCCGGAGGCGCTCCAGGAGCGCCGGCCGCAGGGTGAGCCACCAGGCAGCGGTGGGGAGGGCGATCTCCGGGGTTTCCACCGCCTCCCATCCCAGAAGCTCCCCTCCCGGCCATCGCAGGCGCCGATATCCGACCACTTGACTGACGATGGTCACCTCCCCCCAGGCGCTGATCACCCAGGGGCTCGCCCGGCGCCCACGCTCCGCATCCACCCGCCACTGCGCCTCCACGATCGGCTCGGTGACCTCATCTCCATCGAAGGGCTCTGCGAAGGCCTCCCCCTTTTCCCAGTCCACCGCGGCGATCCGATAGGCGACGCCCTCGTGCAGATACACCGCCCCCGGGTGAACCAGCCGGGGAGCGGAGGGGCGATCCACCTCTCCGATGACGCGGTTCCCCTTTCCCATCTCCAGACGGATCTGCACCCGAGCCCCCGGGCTGGTCCGCAGGTTGATCCCCTGCGCCGGATACCGATCCATCGCGAAATACACCCGGCCATCGGTCGGGTTCCGGTAGAGAGGCTCCCCCTCCGTGATCAACCGCTCCACCATCCAATCCGTATCCAGCGTCCGGGCGAACGGCTCGCCGGGGCCCAGCGGCCACTCGAACGCCGCACATAACAGGTGCGCGGCCAGGATGGCCAGGTTGTCCGGATCGAAGCGAGCGGCCTCGGGGGAGCGCTGGAAGAGGAACTCCGGATGCCCCGCGAGGTATTCGTCCAGCGGGGTCGCGGTGAGCACCAGGATCGCGGCGCTTAAAGGAGCGCGACGGCCCGCCCGGCCAGCCTGCTGGCGGACCGAGGCGATGGTCCCGGGATACCCGACCATCACGCAGGCCTCCAGCGTCCCGATATCTACCCCCAGCTCCAAGGCATTCGTGGCGATCACGGCCCGGATCCGCCCTTCCCGCAGCCCCCTCTCGATCCCCCGCCGCTCCTCAGGGAGGTATCCCCCCCGATACCCGCGCACCTCCTCCGGATCCCCCCCGCGCTCCGCCCAGGCGGAGCGCACCATACGAAGCAGGCGTTCGACCGCCATCCGGGACCGGGCAAAGGCGATGGTGGGGACCCGATGCGCCAGCAGGGTCAGGATGAGGTTTGCGGCGGCCGTCAGGGCGCTCTGGCGCAGTCCGGTGGCTGCATCCAGCAACGGAGGACGGTAGAGGATGAAATGGCGCTCTCCATAGGGGGCCCCGTCCGCCTCAATCCCTCGGACTGGCCCCTCCACCAGCCCTTCGGCCAGCTCCGGCCCGTTGGCGACGGTGGCGGAGGCCAGGAGGAATTGAGGGAATGCGCCGTAAGCGGCGGCCAAGCGCCGCAGCCGCCGCAGGACGTTTACGACGTGGCTCCCGAACACACCCCGATAGACATGGGCCTCATCGATCACCACGAAACGCAAGCGGCTCAGGAAGGCTGCCCAGCGCGGATGTTGGGGCAGGATCCCCATGTGGAGCATGTCCGGGTTGGTGAGGAGCAGCCGCCCCCGCTCCCGCACGAAGCGGCGGGCCTCGCCAGGTGTATCGCCGTCGTAGGGGAGCGCGGCCACGGAGAGGCCCAGAGCGGAAAGCCACGCGCGCAGGATCGCGAGCTGATCGTGGGCCAGGGCCTTGGTGGGGTAGAGGAAGAGCGCGGTGGTCTCCGGGTCCTCACAGAGGGCTTGGAGGATCGGGAGCAGGAAGGCCAGGGTCTTCCCCGAGGCCGTGCCGGTGAACAAGGCCACATGGGCGCCGGAGCGGGCCGCCTGGTAGGCCTCGACCTGGTGCGTGTAAAGCTGATGGATCCCTTCCGCCCGGAGGGCCGCCCGCCACCGGGGATGGAGGTCCTCCGGGATCGGGGCCCATTGGGCTTCGCGGGCGGGGGCCCACGCCCATGCCGCCACCCGCCGGCGGAAAGCGGGGTCCTGTCGCCAGCGCCGCAGCAACGCCGCCAGGGGCGTGTCTAGCTCATCCAGCCACAAGCCGCACGCCCTCCCGATGCAACAGCCACCGCTTCACATGATGCCCCGCGGTGTAACCGCCCAGGCGGCTGTCCGCCGCGATCACCCGATGGCACGGGATCAGAATGGGCACGGGGTTGGCGGCGAGGGCCTGCCCCACCGCCCGCACGGCCTTCGGCCGCCCGATGCGGCGGGCCAGCTCGGCATAGGTTACGGTTTGCCCGTAGGGGATGCGGGCCGTCTCCGCCCAGACCCTCCGCTGGAAGGGCGTGCCCTCCGGGTCCAGGGGCACCGTGAACGTCCGACGCACCCCGCGCAGATACTCCAGGATCTGGGCCAGGGCCTGGGTGGCCAGCCCGTTCCCCCGCTGCTCCAGCCCGGGATGCGCGGCCTGGAACCTCGCCCACGCCTCCGCCCCATCCTCCCCGAAAATCACCCG
>JBEPYX010000359.1:0-2644 GCA_041641155.1 Thermoflexus sp. | reverse complement strand
CTCCCGGTTTGGCTCCCCGACGGGCGCGATGTCGAGGCGGTCATCTATCTTGACGATGAGTGGAGCAGCGATGGAACAGGCACAGGCTCAGACCCAAGTTCCCATCCTGGATTTCGACTACATCCACCTCGAATCCAAGACCCTTGACGAGCTCCGCGATCTGGCCCGGGCGCTGAAGATCCCCAGCTACAGCCGGTTGAAGAAGCAGGATCTGATCATGCGCCTCCTCCAGGCCAAGGCGGAGCAGCAGGGCTACGCCTTCGGCGGGGGGACGTTGGAGATCGTGGAGGATGACGCCCTGGGCACGATCGGCTTCCTCCGGGTGAACCCGAACTTCCTCCCCAGCCCGCAGGACATTTACGTCAGCCAGTCCCAGATCCGGCGCTTCGGCCTGCGCAAGGGCGATTTCGTCGTCGGCCAGATCCGCCCCCCGAAGGAGACGGAGAAGTATTACAGCCTCCTCCGAGTGGAGGCGGTCAACGGGCTGGATCCGGAGCAGGCCCGACAGCGGCCGCGGTTCGAAGAGCTGACCCCGATCTTCCCCAACCAGCTCTTCGACCTGGAGACTGAGCCCAAGAACCTCACCACGCGGCTGATCAACCTGGTGGCGCCCATCGGGCGGGGGCAGCGGGGGTTGATCGTCTCGCCGCCCAAGGCCGGGAAGACTACGGTCCTGAAGCATATCGCCAACGCCATCTCCACCCGCTACCGCGACGTCCACCTGATGGTGGTCCTGGTCGGCGAGCGCCCCGAGGAGGTCACCGATATGGACCGCTCGGTGGAGGCCGAGGTGGTCCACAGCACCTTCGACGAGCCGCCGGGGAACCACATCAAGGTGGCCGAGCTGGCCCTGGAGCGGGCCAAGCGGATGGTGGAGGGGGGCAAGCACGTGGTGATCCTCCTCGACTCCATCACCCGGCTCACCCGGGCCTACAACCTGGTGGTGGAGCCGAGCGGCCGCACCTGGACCGGCGGCCTGGATCCCGCGGCGCTGTATCCGCCCAAGCGCTTCTTCGGCGCCGCCCGGAACATCGAGGACGGCGGCTCGCTGACCATCCTGGCGACCTGTCTGATCGACACGGGGAGCCGCATGGATGATGTGATCTACGAGGAGTTCAAGGGGACCGGCAACTGGGAGCTGCACCTCTCCCGGAAGCTGGCGGAGCGCCGCATCTTCCCCGCCATCGACATCGAGCGCTCCGGCACCCGCCGGGAGGAGCTCCTCTTGGATCCGGACACGCTGGAGAAGGTATGGCTGCTGCGGCGGATGATCGCCCGGATGATGGCCCCGCCGCCCGATGGCGGTGGCTACGACCTCACCCAGGTGATGGAGTCCCTCCTCAACGCCATGGCCAAGACCCGCAACAACGCGGAGTTCCTGGCCCGCATCAAGAAGGGGGACTGGAGCTGAAGCGAGAGGGGAGGGGGCCCGCGGGAGGCCCCCTCGGAGGGCCTTGCCCGCTCAAGCCTCGTGAAGGGCCTCCACGATCGCCGCCTCCCCCTGCCCCACCCCGACGCAGAGGGCGGCCAGCCCGTAGCGGGCCTTCCGCCGGCGCATCTCGTGGAGCAGGGTGGTGAGAATGCGCGCCCCGCTGCATCCCAGGGGATGCCCCAAGGCGATCGCCCCGCCGTTGACGTTCACTTTGCTGAGATCCAGCCCCAGCAGCTTGACGCAGGCCAACACCTGGACGGCGAAGGCCTCGTTGATCTCCACCAGGTCGATTTGATCTATGGTGAGCCCCGCCCGTTCCAGGGCCTTGCGCGCGGCGGGGACCGGCCCGTAGCCCATGACGCGGGGGTGGACCCCCACGGCGGCGGAGGCGACCCAACGGGCCATCGGCCGCACCCCCAAGGCTCGCGCTTTCTCGGCGCTCATCAGCAGCAGCGCCGCTGCCCCGTCGCTCAGGCCCGAGGCGTTCCCCGCGGTCACCGTCCCCCCCTTCCGGAACACCGGGGGGAGGCGGGAGAGGCGCTCCAGATCCGTATCCAGGACGATCTCCCCGTTCTCCACCCGATAGCGCGGCCCTTCGTCCGTATCGATGACCAGGGGGGGGTGTCCCGGGCGCTCGACGACCACGGGGACGATCTCCTCCTTGAATTTCCCGGAGCGGATCGCCTCCACCGCCCGCTGATGGGAGAGGAGGGCGAAGCGATCCTGCTCCTCCCGCGTGATCTCCGGATGTTCCTCCGCGATGTTCTCCGCTGTTTCCCCCATGGACTCCAGGGGGAACATGGCCTCCATCCGTGGGTTCGGGAAGCGCCACCCCAGCGCCGTGTCGTAGACCGTGATGTTGCCCCGGGGGAACGGGACGGAGGCCTTGGGCATCACCCACGGCGCCCGGGTCATGCTCTCCACCCCCCCGGCCACCACCACATCCGCCTCGCCGCACCGGATGGTCCGGGCGGCCAGGTTCACTGCCGTCAGCCCGGAGGCGCACAGCCGGTTCACGGTGACCCCCGCCACGTGCTCCGGGAAACCCGCCAGCAGCAGGGCCATCCGGGCCACGTTCCGGTTGTCCTCCCCCGCCTGATTGGCACAGCCCATGTAGACCTCCTCCACCACCCCCGGGTCGATGCCGGCGCGGCGCACCACCTCGCGGATCACCAGAGCGGCCAAATCGTCCGGCCGCACATCCTTCAAGGC
>JBEPYX010000358.1:0-2645 GCA_041641155.1 Thermoflexus sp. | reverse complement strand
GTCCAGGGCCGCTTCACCGCTCAGGCCCACGATCTGATGATGGTCCGCAGCCCGCGATCCTTCGGGGCGCAGCAGACCTATGAGGCGATCTCCCTGGTCCCGGTCCCGGACATCGAGAGCCTGCGGCAGGCGGGAGTGGACTATCCCGAGTGGGTGCAGCGGTATCTGCAATTGCCGTCCAACCTGGATCCGCGCATCCGCCGCCTGGCGCAGCGGATCACGGCGGGCGCCGAGACCCCTTACGACAAAGCGGCGGCGCTGGAGGCCTGGCTCCGCCGCAACATCCGCTACAACGAGAATATTCCGGCCCCGCCACCGGGCCGCGATGGCGTGTCCTACGTGCTCTTTGACATCCGGCAGGGGTATTGTGATTACTACGCCTCGGCTATGGCGGTGATGGCCCGCGCCCTGGGCATCCCGGCCCGTGTGGTCAGCGGCTACGCCCAGGGGGAGTGGATGCCCGATGGGCGCTACCGCGTGCGCCAGCGGGACGCGCACACGTGGGTGGAGATCTACTTCCCAGGTTTTGGCTGGGTGGAATTCGAGCCGACAGCCGCCCAGCCCCCGCTCCTGCGACCCCAGCGCCCGATCCTCCCGACGCCGACGCCCCCGGCCCCGCCATCGGCCGAGCAGACGCCCGGAGCCCCGGCGCCGACCCCCACTCGACGGAACCTCCCGGCGGAAGATTTCGACATTCAGTCGGGGGCGGCCGCTCCATGGTCTCCGGACTCCTCGTCCCCAACCGCGCTGATCTCGTTCGCCTTCCTGGGCGGATTGGGGTTGCTAGGGCTGGCGTTGGGGATCCGGGATCGCCGTCGCCTGCGCCGGCTGCCCCCCGCTGTCCAGGATTATGTCTGGATGAACCGAGTGGCGTGGCTCTTGAGGGTTCGGTTTCCGGCTGCCTGGACGCCAGCGGAGCGCGCCCGCGAGCTGGGGCGCTGGGTCCCAGAGGTGGCCGAGGCGCTGGAACAGGTCGCGGCCCGTTACGGGGCCGCCCGCTTCGGCGGCCGTTCGTCCCCAGCGCCCCCGCCGCCCCGGGGATGGCTGCGCCTGCTGCTGGTCAAAGGGATCCAGCGGCGGCTCCGGCAGGCCCTGCTCGCTCGTTGGGAGAGGCTCCGCCGGCCAGGGCCGGCCGTCTCCCCCGGATCCGCCGCGGGAGGGCAGCCCTCCTCCCGCTAGGGAGCGCGCTGTGGTCTGCGTCGGTCGAAGATGAGTCGCTGGACCGGAAAGGGTCCACCCCCTGCCCGAGATGTCGAGGGCAGGATCCTGGATAAGGGATCGAGGGTCCGATGGTGCCGGTCGAGGATCTGGAGGAGGTGGATCGGCTGCTGGATCAGCTCCGCGAGCAGCTGGAGCGGATCCGACGTGAGGTCTCGGGGAGCGCGCTTGGGAGCCCGGACTCGGAGACGCGGGGTTCGCTGTTCGCCGCCCTGGAGGCCAGTGAGGAACTCCTGAGAAGCCTGCGGGCGGCTGTGGGCTGGCAGCGGGCCCTCCTCCGTCCGCTGCTGGATCCGAATCTGCGAGCCCACCTCGCCCGGCATCCCGATCCATGGCTCCAGGGGGGAAGACGACGGGAGATCACCGTGTTGTTCGCCGACCTTCAGGGTTTCTCCGAGTTGTGTGAGCGCCTTCCCCTGGAGGATCTGGTGGGCGTCCTAAATCTCTACCTGAAGGTGGCATGGCAAGCGATCCGAGCGGAGGGGGGCGTGGTGGATCGGTTCATGGGCGACGCGGTGCTGGGCTGGTTCAACGCGCCCTTCGACCTGCCGAACCACACCTATCGGGCGTTGCGGGCGGCCTGGCGGATGCAACGCGAGCTGTTCAATTTGCACGCCGCGCTTCCCCCGGAGCAGCGACGGCGCTACCGGATCGGCGTTCACGTCGGCGAGGCGATCATTGGCCCCATTGGGACGCCGGACTACTGGGCGTATACAGCCGTCGGGAGCACGGTGAACTATGCCCGGCGCCTGCAGGAGGCCGCGCCGCCTGGCCAGATCCTGATCAGCCGGGCGGTGTTCGAACGGCTGCGGGATCGCATCGAGGCGCGGGCGCTGCCCGTTTTCCCGGTTCGAGGCCAGGTGGCACCGGTCTACCGATTCCTAGGGTTCCGGGAGGAGTTGCCATGAAGATCCTAGCGATGGCCAGCCTGGGGATCACCATCCTGCTGTTCTTCTACGCCCTGTATGTGCTGGCGCTGGCCGGCCTGAGCGTATGGGCGCGGCGCCGGCCGATCCCGCGGGCCGAGCCCAGAACCTGGCCGATGGTCACAGTGCAGCTGCCGATCTACAACGAAGGAAGCGTGGTGGAGCGCCTCCTGGAGGCCGTGGCCGCCCTGGATTATCCCCGAGACCGCCTCGAGATCCAGGTCCTGGACGACTCCACCGATGAGACCGCCCAGCTGGTGAAGCAGCGGGTCGCCGATTACCAGGCCATGGGGCTCCCTATTGAGCTCCTGCGCCGGCCCAATCGGAACGGCTACAAAGCCGGGGCGCTCGCCTACGGGATGCGGCGGGCGCGGGGGGAGTTCATCGCCATCTTCGACGCCGACTTCGTCCCCCCGCCGGATTTTCTTAAGCGCATGATCCCTGTGTTGCTGGCTGACCCCACGATCGGGGCGGCCCAGGCCCGCTGGAGCCACCTGAACG
>JBEPYX010000357.1:302-2646 GCA_041641155.1 Thermoflexus sp. | reverse complement strand
GGATCCTGCGCCTGCTGGGCCGCGAGGCCGTGCAGCTGTACCTGCTGAGCGAGCTGCAGAAGGTCTACCGCTCCCAGGGCGTGAACATCAACGACAAGCACTTCGAGATCATCATCCGCAAGATGCTGAGCAAGGTTCAGATCATCAACCCGGGCGATACGGACTTCCTCCCGGGGGATCTGGTGGATCGCTTGATCCTCCAGGACATCAACGCCAAGCTGACCGCCGAGGGCAAGCGCCCGGCCACCGCCCAGCAGATCCTGCTGGGCATCACCAAGGCCGCCCTGGCCACGGACTCCCTCCTATCGGCGGCCTCGTTCCAGCATACCATCCGGGTGCTGGCCGGAGGCGCCCTGGAGGGCAAGATCGACGAGCTGCGCGGCCTCAAGGAGAACGTGATCATCGGCCGCCTGATCCCCGCCGGCACTGGGTTCCGATATTACGCGGAGAAGCGCGGCATGGAAGCGATGTCCCGCGGCGGGACCGGCCCCACCCTCGCCGAGGCGGTCACCACGTCCATCGACCTGTAGGCGTGCGCCGGCCCCATCGGAGGGGGTTGGGAAAAAGATGGCGCGCCCAACCCCCTCTTTGTTGCGAGGGAGAACCGCCGCGTGGGGGCGGGGAGGCCCCGCGGATTCCAATCCCTAGATGGACCCAACGATGCCTCCGACCTTCGTCGCCCTGGATCTGGAGACCACCGGCCTGGATCCGGAGACGGACGCCATTATCGAGATCGGGGTGGTGAAGTTCCGAGGGGAGACGGTTCTGGACACGTGGAGCACCCTCGTCCGCCCGGAGCGCCCCATCCCCCCCGCCGTGACCGAGCTCACCGGGATCCGCCCGGAGGACGCCGCCCAGGCCCCCCCGCTGCGGGCGGTGCTCCCCCGCCTGCGGGCCATAGTGGGCCACGCTATCCTGGTCGGCCATTCCATCGAGCAGGACCTGGCATTCCTGCGCCGCCACGGCCTCTTCCTCGACCATGAGGCCCTGGACACCTACGAGCTCGCCGCCATCCTGGTCCCCTACGCCGGCGGCCATGGGCTTTCCACGTTAGCCCACGATCTCGGGATCCCCGTGGGGGTCGTCCACCGGGCGCTGGAGGACGCGCGGCTCACCCACCGGCTGTTCCTCGCCCTGTTCGAACGCGCCTGCCAGCTGCCCGAGCCCATCCTGGAGGAGATCGTCCGCCACGCCGCCTCCCTCCCCTGGCCTCCCCGCTGGTTCTTCGAGGAGGCCCTGCGCGCCGTGCAGCGGGGCCGCTTCGCCGACCAGAGCATCGGCGCCCAGCTGCGGGCGAAAGGCCTGGCCCGGCCGGAGGCTTACCTGAGCCTCCCCCCGGTGCGGGCCCGCCCCCTGCGCCCCCGGCTGGAGCCCCAGCCGCTGGATGAGGAGGCGTTGGCCCAGCTCCTGGGGCCGGGCGGCGCCCTCTCCCGCATCTTCCCCGAATACGAGCATCGCCCGCAACAGGTGGCCATGCTCCGCGCAGTGGCCCGAGCGTTCAACCGAGGGGAACATTGGATGATCGAGGCGGGGACCGGGGTGGGCAAGAGCTTAGCCTATCTGATCCCCGCCGCCCTCTGGGCCATGCGCAACGGCGAGCGGGTGGTGATCTCCACCCACACGATCAACCTCCAGGAGCAACTGCTCCACAAGGACATCCCGATCCTCCAGCGTCTGCTCTCCGAGTCCGGCCTGGCGGACGGCGCCGCCTTGCGAGTGGCGCTGTTGAAGGGCCGGGCCCACTACTTGTGTCCGGTCCGGCTGTCCCAACTGCGGCGCGCCGGGCCGGCCAGCGTCGAAGAGATGCGGGTGCTGGCCAAGATCCTGGTGTGGTTGCCCACCACCCAGACAGGCGATGGGGATGAGCTGTATCTGCCCACGCCGGTCGAGCGGGCGCTTTGGGCCCGCCTCTCCGCGGACAACGAGGCATGCACGGCGGAGGCCTGCGCCGCGTGGGGCGAGGGGGGCTGCTTCCTCCACCGAGCCCGCAAAGCCGCGGAGGCCGCCCACCTGATCATCGTGAACCACGCGCTGCTCTTCGCCGACGCCGCAACCCAGAACATGGTGCTCCCCGAGCACCGCCACTTGATTATTGATGAGGCTCACCACCTGGAGGCGGCGGCCACCAAACAACTGACGGTAGAGATCGACCGTTTCAGCCTGCTGCGCCTGCTCCAGGAGATAAGCGGCGCGCGCGAGCCAGCAAGCGGCGGGCTGATCGGGGCGCTGCGGACGATCGGGCGCGGCCTGCCCCCGGCCCTCCGCCAGACCCTGGCCGGCCTGACCCGTCGCCTGAGCGACGCGGTGGAAGCGGCGCGGACTGGCGTGGACCTCCTGATGGACG
>JBEPYX010000357.1:0-292 GCA_041641155.1 Thermoflexus sp. | reverse complement strand
CGCCGCATCCTGCTCACCGAGGCAGAACGCAGCCGCCCCGCCTGGGCGGCGGTGGAGCAGGCGTGGGCCCTCCTCGCCCCCCGCTGGACGGCCGCTCAGGACGCCCTCCACGCCCTCCGGGCAGCCCTCACCGAGCTGCTGGACCACGGGTTCACAGAGGTGGAAGAGCCCCTCGCTCTGGCCAACGGCTTAAGCCAGGATCTCGAGAAGATGCACCAGGCCCTGGAGGCCGTGATCCGTAAGCCGTCACCGGATGCTGTCTACTGGCTGGAAGGGGGCGCCGGGGAAGGAA
>JBEPYX010000356.1:0-2646 GCA_041641155.1 Thermoflexus sp. | reverse complement strand
AGGAGCCTCCTTTCTACATTACAAGAAGTGACCCACACAGGCGACCCTCACGGCCGACGGAACGGCCGATCTGTCCCAACGGACCAGACGATCCCTCCCCATCGCGCTCCCATCTTCCGATCCGCTTGCATCCTCACCCCGCCATGGGCGACGATCGGCGAAGCGAACCTCCGCATTTCCCATCCGGACGACGTCGCCCCGGTTTCCGCTCGACTCCACAGGCCTTTCGGGAAGCGGGCGGGCGTTCCGAAAAACCTTCAATTTAGGAAGCAGTGGAGGCCCCGGGTGGGGCGCAGGACTCCCGTTCGATCAGGGTTCCCTGGAGCAGGATGTGCTTCGGCGAGGGCCGGCCGTTCAGGATCTCCAGGAGCATCTCGGCGGCCAGGCGGCCCAGCTGCTGCCGGG
Source organism: Thermoflexus sp. (assembly GCA_041641155.1). Classification (GTDB taxonomy): domain Bacteria; phylum Chloroflexota; class Anaerolineae; order Thermoflexales; family Thermoflexaceae; genus Thermoflexus. The sequence goes on along the minus strand of JBEPYX010000356.1, from coordinate 2,241 downwards.
GCTGGGCCACCGTGGTCAACGCCGGCGTGACGTACGTTCCCTCCTCCAGGCCGTCGAAGCCGATGATGGAGAGATCCGCCGGGACGCGCAGGCCGGCCCGGAGGGCGGCCTTTAAGACGCCGATGGCCGTGAGGTCGTTGTAGCAAAACACCGCCGTCGGCCGGGGGCGCGTCTCCAGCAGGCGTCGCATCGCCGCCTCCCCACCCTCCACCCGACCATCCCCCTGGACCACCCATTCCGGCCGGGGGGTGAGCCCCACCTCCCGCAGGGCCTGCCGATAGCCCCGGTATCGATCCTGGTTGCTCCGGCCCCCTCGCCGGCTCCCGATGTAGGCGATGGCCCGATGGCCCAGGCGGATCAGGTAGCCCGTGGCCAGATGCCCGCCGTGAACGTTGTCGGTGGCCACGGAATAGACGTAGGGGCCGGTCTGGTGGCTGTTGATCAACACGATGGGGATCTGGAGGGCTTCGAGCATCGGGAGGTAACGGCTGCCCAGGCGGGAGGCGGCCACGATGATGCCATCCACTTGCTTGGCCGCCAGCATCTCCACGATGGCGCGCTCCTTGTCGGGGTCTTCGTGGGAGAGGCTGAGGAGGATCCCGTAGCCGTGGGCCTGGGCCACCCGTTCGATCCCCTGCACCACCTCCGTGTGGAAGGGATCGCTGAGGCGGGTGACCACCACTCCGAGGGTTTGGGTGCGGCGGCCCTGGAGGGCACGGGCCACCGGGTTGGGGCGGTAGCCGAGGGACTCGGCGATCGCCCGGATCCGGGCCCGGGTCTCCGGGCTGATCTCCTCGCTATCCCGCAGCGCCCGGGAGACCGTGGTGTGGCTCACCCCTGCCGCCCGCGCGATGTCCTTGATCGTCACCCGCATGGTGCACACGTGTTCGTAAATTCGACTCGATTATATGTAAATCGTGTTCGCCTGTCAAGCGCAGTTGCCACGCGGCAGGCACCTTCATCCGCCGGATCCCCCTGGGAAGCGAACCGATCCTCCCCCGGCACGGCCTGGGGGAAAGTTGGCTCGGGGGAGGAGGTGTTCTGCATGCCGCATCTAACTGGAGGCACCGAGGGAGGCGGCGAAGTGAGAAGAGAGTCGGCGAGGGATCACGGAAATGTTAATGGCGGCGGTCCCCCCAATTGAACGCCAATGGGCCGCCACCCCCTCCTGCATCGAGCGGTCCACGGTGCCTGGGACGCGAGGCTGCGTCTACTATGGGCGGTGCCCCTTCGCTCAGCGAGAGCCCGAGCGGGTGGAGGTGGAGGCCGGCCATTCGGTGGCCTGTCCTCTGCGATCCTCAGGACGCGACTGTGGGGTATGGGACGGGCCGCCACGCCCCCCCGGGGAGCGCCAGCAGCGGGCGGCGAGGGCCATCCCCAGCGCCAGCCATCCCACGCCCACGACCCAGCCATCCCCACCCCTTGCGCGCGCCACCTGAACGCGGACGAGGGTGACCGAGCCCGCCTCTACCGTGAGCCGAACCGTGTGCCAGCCCGCCCCGACCGGCCAGACGAGCGCCCACGGCCCGGCGCGGAGGGCGATCTCGCGAGGGGCGTCGCCGTCCAGCGCGATCCGGATCCGCCCTTCCCCTTCGCTCTCCCCCTCCAGCCGCAACGGGCCTCCGTAGAAGGCCCAGCGCACCCCCCCGCCCGCCCCTGCCCGGCGCCGCCCCTCCCCCACGCGCTCCCATGCCCCCTCCCACTGCAAGGCCCAGTGATCGGCCGTGTGGACCCCCGGATACATCCGTGGGGGCTGGTTCAGATAGGCCTTGAGGGCCTCGTAGGCAGGGAGCGGGGTGAAGTCTGGCTCCACGAGGCTGAAATAGTAAAACGACTGGTCCCGCTCCCGGTCGGAGGCCCGTTTGAAGAACCACACGCTGGCCACCGCGACCCACGGCCACTCCTGCTGGATCCGCTCGAAGGCCTCCACGAGGTAGCGGGCCTTCTGCGCCTCCGTCACCTGGCCGAACCGCTTGTCCCCCACCCCGTCCGGCACGGCGTTCCACCCCATCTCGGCGATGTAGATCGGCTTTCGGGCATCCCCGTGGCGCACCATCACATCCCGGATGTAAAGGGCCCGATTGATGTTGATCACGTAAGGCCGAAGCCGGCGGTCCGTGGGGCCGGACCACAGCCCATAGCCCTGGACGGAGAGGGCATCGAAGCAGGCCCCTGCGCCGGCCCGATACATCCGCTCCAGGAAGACCACGTCGTTGATCCCGTTCGGCGGATAGGGGTTCA
>JBEPYX010000355.1:0-2655 GCA_041641155.1 Thermoflexus sp. | reverse complement strand
CAACGCCTGCGTGATCTTCCGCCGTTACGAAGACGGCGCCTCCAGCGGAATATCCGCATGAGGCCTCTGGCGGGGCGGCGACGCCCCGCCCGCCTCCGGAACGCTTCCTGCGCGCATAGCTCTTGGAGGTGAACTCGATGGCGCGTTACGCCCATATTGTGGGGTGGGGAATGGCGGTCCCCCCGCGGGTGGTGACCAACCATGAGCTGGCCCAGTTCGTCGAGACCTCCGACGAGTGGATCGTGACGCGCACGGGGATCCGCGAGCGCCGGGTCGCAGGCCCCCAGGAGACCACTGCCACCTTGTCGATCGCGGCCGCCGAGAAGGCCCTCGCCGTGGCAGGGATCTCCCCCCGCGAGGTGGATCTGATCCTGGTGGCCACGGTGACCCCGGAGCACCTCTTCCCCTCCACGGCCTGCTTGGTTCAGGATGCCCTCGGCGCCTCGCGGGCGGGGGCCTTCGATCTGCTCGCCGGATGCTCCGGGTTCATCTATGGGCTGCACATGGCGGCGGCCGCGATCCGCGCGGGGACTCACCACATTGCCCTGGTGATCGGCGCGGAGACCCTCTCGCGCATCGTGAACTGGCGGGATCGGAACACGTGCGTGCTGTTCGGGGACGGGGCAGGGGCGGTGGTGCTGCAGGGGAGCGATGCGCCGGGCGGGGTGCTCGCCTCGCTGATCCGGGCTGACGGCTCCGGCGCGGAGCTGCTGATCCTCCCCGCGGGCGGTAGCCGCCTGCCCATCTCGGAGGCGGTGGTGCGGGACGGCTGCCACTTCGTCCGGATGAACGGCCGTGAGGTCTTCCGGTTCGCGACCCGGGTGATGGAGAAGGCCACGCGGGAGGTGGTGGCCCAGGCCGGCCTGCGCCTGGAGGATGTGGACCTGATCATCCCCCACCAGGCCAACATCCGCATCATCGAGGCCGCCGCCAAAGCTCTGGGGCTGCCGATGGATCGCTTCTTTGTGAATATTGATCGCTACGGCAACACCTCGGCCGCCAGCATCCCCATCGCGTTATGCGAGGCGGTCCAGCAGGGGCGCTTGAAGCCGGGCGATCGGATGGTGATGGTGGCCTTCGGCGCCGGCCTGACCTGGGCCGCCGCCGTGGTCCAGTGGGGCCTCCCCCGCGGACGGCCGCGGCCCGCCTGGCTGGAGCGGCTGGCCCGGGTCTCCCTTTACCTGCCCGCCCAGCTGCACTCCCGCCTGATGCGCCTCTGGCGTCGCTTCGACGCCTGGTTGAGCCGCATCCTCCGGCAGGAAGGGGAGTGATGGATCCACGACCGCGCACGAAGATCGTCTGCACCTTGGGCCCTTCCACCGACCATCCGGAGGTCCTGCGGGCGATGATCCGGGCGGGGATGAGCGTGGCCCGGATCAACTTCTCCCACGGCGACCAGGCCGCCCACGCCCGCCGGATCGCGATGGTGCGCCAGGTGGCCCAGGAGGAAGGCGCCATCGTCGCCGTGATGGGCGACCTGCAGGGCCCACGCTGGCGGGTCGGGGTCATCGAGGGGGGATACATCCTGGTCGCCCCCGGCCAGCGGATCGTCCTCACCACCCGCCCCGTCCCCGGCAGCCCGCAGGAGGTCCACCTCCCCCATCCGGAGCTGGTCGCCTTGGTCCGGCCGGGGCAGCCCCTCCTGTTGGACGACGGGCTGCTGGAGTTCCGGGTGGAGGAGGTGAACGGGACCGATGTGGTCTGCCGCGTGGTGCGGGGAGGGACCCTGAGCTCCCACAAGGGGATCAACGCGCCGGGCCTTCCCCTCACGTTGCCCGCTCTCACCGAGAAGGACCGCCTGGATGTGCGGTTCGCGGTGGAGCAGGGGATGGATTACCTGGCCCTCTCATTCGTACGCACCGACGCGGATGTGCGCCAGCTGCGCGCGCTCCTGCAGGAGCTGGGGGCTTCCATCCCGATCGTCGCCAAGATCGAGAAGCGGGAGGCGCTGGAGCACTTCGAGGCCATCTTGGAGGCAGCGGATGCGGTGATGGTCGCCCGGGGGGACCTCGGGGTGGAGATCCCGCCGGAGGAGGTGCCCATCCATCAGAAGCGGATCATCCGCCTGTGTAACCGAGCGGGCAAGCCGGTGATCACCGCCACACAGATGCTCAACTCGATGGTGAACCATCCGCGCCCGACCCGGGCGGAGGCCAGCGACGTGGCCAACGCGATCCTGGATGGGACGGACGCGGTGATGCTGTCGGCGGAGACAGCGACGGGGAAATATCCGGTAGAGGCGGTGCAGATGATGGCCCGCATCGCCCGGATCGCCGAGGGGGCCATGCCGCACCGGCAGTGGCTGGATCTGATCGGGGAAGCAGCGGAGGTCACCGAGGCCATCAGCCGGGCGACGGTGGAGATCGCCGAGCAGATCGGAGCACGGGCCATCATCACTTCCACCATGTCCGGCTACACGGCCCGGATGATCGCCCGGCATCGGCCTCCCGTCTCGATCATCGCCGTCACGCCGGTCCCGGCGACCACGCGGCGGCTGGCCCTGGTATGGGGAGTGCAGCCGACCTTGATGCCGGCGGTGCGCAGCACCGATGAGATGTTGGCAGCCGCCAGCCAGGCGGCCCTGCGCAGCGGCCTGGTCCAGCCCGGGGATCTCGTGGTGATCACCGCAGGCGTCCCCTTCGGGCATCCCGGCCA
>JBEPYX010000354.1:0-2658 GCA_041641155.1 Thermoflexus sp. | reverse complement strand
CGCATCTCGGTGCCCACGCTGGAGGGGGAGGAAACGGTGGAGATCCCGCCCGGAACCCAGCCGGGCCACGTGATCCGCCTGCGCGGCCGGGGCATCCCTCACCTGCGCCGCAGCGGGCGCGGGGATCTGCTGGTGGTGGTCCAGGTGGAGATCCCCACCCGCCTGACCGCGGAGCAGCGGCGGCTCTTCCAAGAGCTGGCGCGCACCCTGTCGTCGGGGGGTGTGCAGAAGCCGGAGAAGGGGCTCCTGGAGCGGCTGAAGGAGCTTTTGGGCGGATAGGTTCGAGCCGCGCCTCCGTTTCCCCACGCGAAATCCCTCCGCCCGCTTCGCGCCGATCCGTCGCAGGCTTCCCCGCCCGATGGGGGATCCCCCGGTTTCAGGAGGAACTTCGGCCCGATGCAGTGGTTGGAGATCGCGGTCACCGCACCGATGGAAGCTGCGGAGGCGATCGCAGAAGTGCTCTCCCGCTACGCTCCCCACGGGGTGGCCTTCGATTACGGCCCTGTTCCGGCGGAGGAGCTGGACTGGGAGCGCCCGGCGCTGCCGCGGGACACGCTCACCGTCCTCGCCTACCTGCCGATGACCGCGGGGTGGGAGGACGCCCGACAGCGGATCGAGGAAGGGCTCTGGCATCTGCGCCAGATCCTTCCGTTCCCCCCGCCCCGCTTCCGGGTGCTGGAGGAGGCGGAATGGGCCGAGGTGTGGAAGGCCCACTACGACGTCCTCCGGGTGGGCCCGTTCGTGATCCAGCCGACGTGGCGCCGCGCGATGTTGCGGCCAGGGGAGCTGCTCATCGAGTTGGATCCGGGGATGGCCTTCGGCACCGGCACCCATCCGACCACCCGGCTCTGCCTGCAGGCTTTGGCCGAATGGTTGCGGCCGGGGGAGCGGATCCTCGATCTGGGCACCGGGTCCGGGATCCTGGCCATCGCCGCCGCCCGCTGCGGGGCGGGCTGGGTATGGGCGCTGGACATTGACCCGGTGGCTGTCCGGGTGGCGTGGGAGAACGTACAGCGCAACGGGGTGGCGGACCGCGTGGAGGTCGCGCAGGGCTCCCTGGCGGAGGCCTTGGCGCGGGGGGAGCGCTTCGATGGGATTCTGGCCAACATCCTGGCGCCGGTGATCGTTCGGTTCTGTGAGGAGGGGCTGGGGTCCCTGCTGCGGCCGGGCGGCTGGGTGATCGTCTCGGGGTTCCTGAGCGGGGAACAGGAGGCCGCTGTCCGGCGCGCCCTGGAGGGAGCGGGCCTTGCGGTCTGCGGGCGGTGGAGCGAGGAGGATTGGGTCGCCCTGGGGGCGCGCCGGGGTGCCTGAACCAGGGCCGTTGCCCCATCGGAGGCTTTCTTGCCGTTCGGGGATCTCACCGGATCCATCCGCCGGGAGGTCGCGTCTGCCCCGCGGGGCGAATCGTTTTCGACGGGCGGCGCTCCCGAGCCGTCGGTGGCGGCGCGCGGCAAAGGAGGCGGCTATGGGGGCTTCCTATTGGGCGGTGTGGCTTGCCCGCTGGCGAGCGATTCGGAGCCGGGTCCTGAATGGCTTCTTCCGCTGGCTCTACCATGAGGGGGCATGGGCCTATGAAGGGGTGGCCGCGTTCGTCTCCGCCGGGCGCTGGCGCCGCTGGGTGTGCCGCGCCCTGGACTTCATGGAAGGGGAGCGGGTGCTGGAGGTCGGGTGTGGCCCTGGGCACCTGCTGGCGGCCATGGCCCGCCGCGGCCTCCGCCCGGTGGGGCTGGATCGCTCCCCTACGATGCTCCGCCGCGCCCGCCGGCGGGTCGGCGCCGCCGTCCCGCTGGTGCAGGGCCGGGCGCAAGCCCTCCCATTCCGCCGTGGATCCTTCGAGGCCGTGGTGACCACGTTCCCAGCCCCTTTCATCTTGGAGGAAGCCACTTGGTGGGAGGCGGCTCGGGTGCTGCGTCCCGGGGGCCGCTGGGTGGTGCTGCTCGGGGCCTGGCCGGCCGGGCCGGCCTTTGGGATCCAGGCCTTCCGGCTCCTCTTTCGGTGGACGGCGCGCCCGGACCCTGCGGGGTTCCCCCGAGCGATCTGGCATGCCCTGGCTCAGGAGGCCGGCCTGCGCCTTCAGGAGTGGTCCGTTGCGGATGGGCCGTGGCAACTGTGGGGGGTGCTGGCCATCCGAGCGGATGCGGGCAGCGAGGAGAAAGCGGACTCCGGCCCCGCCAAGAGCCCGGCGAGCAGGGCGTGAACGGCCGCGCTGAGCCAGAGGTTGCCCGTGAGCCCGAAGAGGGCAGTGGCCGCCAGCCCCCCTCCCCAGCAGGCCGGCGTCGGTAGGGTCCCCCCGCGCCTCCCAATTCCCCACCGGACGCCCCACCAGAGCCCGAAGGCCGCCCATGCCGCGGGGAGTGGATCCATTGGGAAGGCCGCTGCCGTGAAGACCCCCCGCCACAGGGCCTGTAATCCCTCCCAGGCGAGGGCCTGGAACGCACCCTCCGCCCGCTCGCTCCACCGCACGGCCTGCGGCCGCCAGAGCCGAGCGCTCCACAGCGCGAGCAGGGTGATCCCCCCATACAGCCCGGCCAGCCCAACGCCGCGGACCCAATCGGCGGCCGACCAGCCCAGGAGGGTTCCAGGGGCCAGGCGGAGCGGCCCGGACAGCCCGACTTCCCGTAGGCTGAGCCACCCGAACCGCAACGCGACCCAGAGGGG
>JBEPYX010000353.1:0-2666 GCA_041641155.1 Thermoflexus sp. | reverse complement strand
TTTCATCGCCTGCCCGTATTGCCACACCCGGTTGAAGCAGCCATGCCCCCGCTGCCAGCGGCCGTTGCGTCTGGAGTGGAGCCTGTGCCCCTATTGCGGCGTCGCGTTAGGGGCTCCCGCGCCGGCGACCGCCGTGCCGGCCTCCACCCGCGGACCCCAGGCGTAGCGGGGCGCCCCCTGGAAGGAGATGGCGGGATGGTCCTGCTGGATCCGATCGGCTCCTCCGGCTCCGTCAGGGGCCGCTCCTTCATGGGGTGCCCGTATGGTCAGACGCCGGAGGGGATAGATGTAGGGATCGTGGGGTTGCCCTTCGACGCCGGGACGGCCATGCGGGTGGGCGCTCGCTTCGGCCCGGAGGCCATTCGCCACGCCTCTGGGCTCCTCCGCCCCTACCATCCTCTCTTCCGGGTGAACCCCTTTGAGCATCTCTCGGTGGCCGATTGGGGGGACGCGCCGGTCGTCCTCGGGCGTGTTGAGGAATCCCTCCGGCGGATCGCTGACTTCCTATCTCCCCTGACCCTGGCGGGCGGGATCCCCATCGGCTTGGGCGGGGATCATTCGGTCCTCCTGGGGGAGCTGCGGGCGGTTGCCGCCGCCTACGGGCCGGTCGCCCTGATCCAGTTTGACAGCCGCCTGGACACCCAGAGGGCCGAGGCCGGTCCTCGGTACACCCCCGCCTCGGTGATCCGGCGGGCCATCGAGGAGGGGCTGATCCTCCCGGCCCGCTCCTTGGTGATCGGTCTGCGGGGTTCCACCGAGGGGCCTGGGGAATGGGCGGCGGGGCAGGAGCTCGGCCTCGAGCTCCTGACGGCGGCGGAGATCCGGGCGATCGGCCTGGAGAGCACCGCCCGCCGCATCCTGCAGCGGGCGGGCGATCACCCTGCTTTCCTCTCGATGGATATGAGCTTCTTCGATCCCGCCTACGCCCCCGGCGTGGGGACCCCGGAGGTGGGAGGCTTTGCCTCCTGGGAGGGGCTCGGGTTGCTTCGGGGGCTGGTCGGCCTCTCGCTGGTCGGGATGGATGTGGTGGAAGTGCGCCCCGCCTACGATCCGGCGGGGATCACGGCCTTGCTGGCGGCCCAGGTGGTTTACGAGGGGTTAGTGCTCCTGGCCGTCCGCCGTCGGGAGGGCATGCCGCGCGTTGCCCTCCTGGGCGCCCGCCCGGAAGGGATGTAGCGCCCTCGTTCGGGAAGAGGCCGGCCGTCCGCGCGACGGCGGCGCCGGGTCCGACCCAGAACCGGTAGAAGCCGCACTGGGGAAGATCTCAGGCCTCGGCGGGCGGAGAGATGGGATCAGCGGACGTTTCGGATCCCCAATGAAACCGATGGCCCGCCCTCGCAAGGAAAACCGGAGGCGGCCCCGGCCCCCGATGGCCTACCCGCGTGGGAGCGGGGGGACCTCAGGATCCCAGTGGGGAGGGCTGGGGATCCTGATGGCATCGGGGCTGTTCCTCTCGCTCTTGGCTGGCGGCTTGTGGATCTATCAGGCGATCTCCGCCTCCGGGGCGGGGCGCGAGGCGCACCGGGCCCCTCAGCCGACGGCCTCGCCCCGGGCGCTCCGCGTGGGCCTGGTGGCCGGCCATCTGGGCCATGACAGCGGGGCGGTCTGCGCCGATGGCCTGACGGAGGTCGAGGTGAACACGGCGATCGCCCGGGAGGTGGCCCGCCGTCTGGAGGCCATGGGATACGTCGTGGATGTGTTGGAGGAATTCGACGAACGGCTCCACGGCTATCGGGCGGCGGCCCTGCTCTCCATCCACGCCGACTCCTGCGAATACATCAACGAGCTGGCGACCGGCTTCAAGGTCGCGCGCGCCCAGGCCGATGCCGTGCCGGAGCAGAGCGATCGCCTGGTGGCATGCCTGATTGCCGCCTACGGCCGGAGGACCGGCCTGCGCTTCCACGCGAACAGCATCACGTACGATATGACGGACTACCATGCGTTCCGGGAGATCGCCTTGGAGACCCCGGCGGCCATCATCGAGACCGGCTTTCTCTATTTAGACCGGGATCTGCTCACCCGGGGTCGGGAGCGGGTGGTAGAGGGGATCGTGGAGGGGCTGCGCTGCTTTCTGGAGGGGGAAGCCCCCGGGGGAGCGCCGGCGCCGTGAGCGAAGAGGGGAGAGATCGGGGCCGGGCGATCGGTCGCCCGGCCCTCTCGTTGTGCCCGTCAGGGGGCCAGCTGCTCCGCCGGCCGGCGGAACCAGGTCCGCCACTCCCGCTTCTCCCAGACCACCAGGATCGGCGCCGCGTTGAAGATCGAGGAATAGGTCCCGCTGATCATGCCGATCAGCAGGATGGCGACGAACTGACGGATGGTTGTCCCTCCGAAGAGGAGCAGGGCGACGAGGGTGAAGATCAACGTCAGCTGCGTGTTGAGGGAGCGATCCAGGGTCTGCAGGATGCTGTGGTTAACGATCCGCTCGTAGGGCTCGCCCCGGTAGCGGATCAGGTTCTCGCGGATGCGGTCGAAGACGACGATCGAGTCGTGGACCGAGAAGCCGATGACGGTGAGCACCGCGGTGAGGAAGAGGGCGTCCACCTCCCATCCGAAGGCCTTGCCGAAGATCGAGGCAGCGCCCACCACGACCGCCACGTCGTGCAATAAGGCGAGGACGGCGGCGACGCCGTAGCGGAAGGCATGGGGGACGCGTCGGAACGCGAAGG
>JBEPYX010000352.1:0-2687 GCA_041641155.1 Thermoflexus sp. | reverse complement strand
ACCGAAGCGCACCGGTTGATCCTCCCGAAGCGCGGGGTTGAAGGCCGACCCGCGATCCTTGGGACCGTGGATCTTTTCGAGGGGGAGCCCGCCTTCCTTCGCAGGCCCCCGGACCCCCGAGGTTCACCGGACAGGGTTCCGGGGAACGTCCGGGCCTCGGAGGGCGTGGCCGTCTGCCTGCAGGTCGAAGAGCACGGTGGCCTCCCGACCCTGCTCGGGTGGACTCGGGAGCTGGCCTGGCTCCTGGGCGTCTATTGCGCGACGGGATGGGTCTCCGGGGAGCACCGGTCTCCAGATCGGATCGTCTTCTCGTTTGGCCATCGTGAAAAAGAGTTGGCCCGCGAGGTCGCGGCCCTCCTGCGGCGCCAGTTCGGCGTCCGGCCTCGATCTGTGGAGCGAGGAACCGCCCTCACCGTCGAGGTGGAGGAGGCCTCGCTGGCGCTTTGGTTCGCGCATCTCTGCGGCCCCGATCACCCAACCCAGCGCGTCCCGGCTGGGATTTTCTCCGCCCGTGAGGAGATCCAGCGAGCCTTCTTGGAGGGCCTGCGGTGCGGCGATGGTCGCGGAGGGGGGAGCGGCTCCGCTCTGATCACCGCCTCGCCGCTTCTGGCCCTCGGCGCCTTCGAGCTGGGGCTGCGCTTGGGGAAGGTTCCCTCCGTTCAGATCTGGCCGCCGGATCCGAGCGAGGCCCACGCGGGGGAAACGGCCCGGCCGTCCCTCATCTACCGGGTCGAATTCGCCGAAGCGGGCCAGGGACGGGCAGGCTGGGAGGATGGGGGGGCGTTCTATCGGATCCCCATCCGGAGGATCGAACGACAGGCTTACAAGGGGTGGGTTTACAACCTGGAGGTGGATGATCCGGATCACTCCTACGTCGCCTCCTTTGTGGCCGTCTCGAACTGCCAGAACTTCGAGGTCAGCCAGCTGGGGGAGGGGGAGGAGCTTACCCCCAAGGAGCTGGCCCGCCTGATGATCCGCCTCCAGGAGATGGGGTGCCACAATATCAACTTCGTCACGCCCGAGCATGTGGTGCCGCAGATCGTGGAGGCGCTCCCCTACGCCATCGAGATGGGCCTGCGGGTCCCATTGGTCTATAACACCAGCGCGTATGATAGCATGGAGAGCCTGCGGGTGATGGAGGGGCTGGTGGACATCTACATGCCGGACTTCAAGCTCTGGACCTCCGAGCGGAGCCATCGATACCTGCTCGCCTCGAACTACCCGCAGGTCGCTCGCCAGGTGATCGCGGAGATGCACCGGCAGGTGGGCGAGCTGAAGGTGGATGAGGACGGCCTCGCCGTGCGCGGGCTGCTGGTGCGCCACCTGGTGATGCCGGGCCTGCTGGATGAGACGCGGGAGATCGTGCGCTGGCTGGCCGGCCTGTCGGTGGATACCTATGTGAACCTGATGGATCAATATTACCCGGCCTGGAAGGCGAAGACCGATCCCCGCTACGCCGAGATCAACCGGCGGGTGTTTCGACGGGAGATGGAGGAGGCCTTCCGGATGGCCCGGGAGGCCGGCCTGTGGCGCTTCGATACGCGCTGGCGGATGGTGATCCCAGGGATCGAGTGGGCGCTGGTGGAGTGAGCGAGCGGGGGCGTGGATTCCGTTCCGCAAGTTAGGGGAGGACGATGACGATCACTGAGACCGTCGAACGCGTCGTGGGGGTGCGGTTCCACCCGGTCGGCAAGATCTATCATTTTGACCCGGGGCCGTATGCGTTGCAGGTGGGGGATTGGGTGATTGTGGATACCCCCCGGGGGAAGCAGATTGGGAAGGTGGTTTCCCTGGGGATGCCTCGGGGCAGCCGGATCGAGGGGCCGCTGCGGCCGGTGGAGCGCCCGGCCACCAACCGCGATCTGGCGATCCGTAAATATTGGGAACGGAAGGAGATCGAGGCCCTGGTAGTCGCCCGCGACCATGCCCGCCAGCTCGGCCTGTCCATCAAGATCGTGAAGGTTGAGATCTCCTTTGACGGAAAGCACATCTCGTTCCTGTATTACACGGAAGAGAAGACGGACCTGGAGCCGTTGCGGCGGCGTCTGGAGGAGACCTATCGGGGGCGACAGGTGGAGCTCCGGCTGATCGGCCCCCGGGATGTGGCCAAGATCGTGGGGGGGATGGGGGCGTGCGGCCTGGAGACCCGATGTTGTTCTTTGTTCCTGACCGAGTTCAGCCCCATCTCCATCAAGATGGCCAAAGAGCAGGGCCTCTCCCTGAACCCCGAGGATATCGCCGGGATGTGCGGGCGGCTCCGCTGCTGCCTGATTTACGAATACGAGCAATACGTCCGGGCGAAGCAGGAGCTGCCGAAAAAGGGGAAGGCGGTGATGACCCCCCATGGGGAGGGGGTCGTGGTGGAGGTGCTCCCCCTAAAGGAGGCGGCGCTGGTCCGCGTGGGCGATCAAATCCATGAGGTGCCCAAGGAGCAGCTTCAGCCCCTGGAGGAGCTGAAAGCGCTCCAAGAGAAGGCCGAGAAGCCCTGCAACAACGGGGAGAACTGCACCTGCGGCCGGCGCAGCGGCAGCAACGGCGAGGGCCTGTAACGCCGGTTCTGCGTCAGGCGCGCGAGTGCCCGTTGGCGCAGAGGGGATTGAAGATCCTCTGGCTCCCAGGATCGGTGCCCGATGGCAGCCGTGGACGTGCTGATCTGCGGGGCGGGGATCGCCGGGATCTCCGCCGCC
>JBEPYX010000351.1:0-2702 GCA_041641155.1 Thermoflexus sp. | reverse complement strand
CCGGCCTCCCTCTTGGCGACCGCCGCCCTCGCCGTCTCTCACACCTTCTGGACCTACGCGGTGATGGCCCAGGTCTACTCCCTCAACGCGCTCCTTCTCATCGCCTGTATCTACTTGCTGCTCTCCATGGAAACACCACGAGACCGGAGCCCGGCGATTGGGAGAATCCACATTCTCCCGTACGGCCCGGTCTACCAACTCAAAAAGTAAGGGGCAACCCTTCCGAGGTGCCCCCATCCCACGGAGGTTTTGCCTTATGGATCAACTGACTATCCATCCGGGCGACATCCTGGAAGCCGACTTCCTGCCGGAACGGGTTCGCGTGCTCACCGTCAAGCCGGTAGGCAAGCGCCTTCAACTGGAGATGGTGGGCCTGCAAAGCCAGCAGTTCTTCCAGCGGCTGTTCTCGGAGGACGACCTGAAACGGGTGCGGGTCCTTCCCCCATCGAGCTGGGACTTCCGGGGCGACGCACAACGATGCTTTTTGGGCGTTGAGGCCCATCGCATCCGCCTCGCCTATCTCTTTGACCCCTTGCTGGCCCTCAACGTCTCCCAAGTGGACCCGCTCCCCCACCAGATCGAGGCCGTCTACCACCGCATCCTGAAGCAGCCGCGCATCCGCTTCCTCCTGGCCGATGACCCCGGCGCGGGCAAGACCATCATGGCCGGCCTGGTCTTCAAGGAACTGAAATACCGCGGCCTGGTCCAGCGCACCCTCCTGGTCGTCCCCGGCCACCTCCGGGACCAGTGGCTGCGGGAGATGAAGGAGTGGTTCGGCGAGACCTTCCTCGTGGTGGACCGCCGTGTGCTGAACGCCAGTTGGGGGCGCAACGTCTGGAACGAGGAGCCCCAGGTGATCGTCTCTATGGACTTCGCCAAGCAGGATGACGTGATGGCCGGCCTGGCCGAGACCCGCTGGGACCTGGTGATCGTGGACGAGGCCCACAAGATGGCCGCCTACCGCTACGGCGACAAGACCACCAAGACGGAGCGCTATCGGCTCGGCGAATTGCTCTCCCGCATCAGCCATTTCCTGCTCTTCCTCACCGCCACCCCCCACCGCGGGGACCCCGAGAACTTCCGCCTGCTCCTGGACCTCCTGCAACCGGGCATGTTCGCCAGCCCGGAGATCCTCCAGGACTCCATCGTCCAGGGGGATAATCCCCTCTTCCTGCGTCGGCTGAAGGAGGACCTGCGCGACTTCGACGGCCGACCCCTCTTCCCACCCCGACGGGTCTACACCCGACCCTACCGCCTGAGCGACGACGAGAAACGGCTCTACAACGGCGTCACGGAGTATGTGGAACGGCACTACAACCGCGCCCTCGCCGCCGATAAACGGAACGTCGCCTTCGCCCTGCTCATCCTCCAGCGGCGGATGGCCTCCAGCGTGCGGGCGGTCCGCCGCTCCCTGGAACGACGTAAGAGGCGGCTGGAGGAGTTGCTCAAACTGGGCAGGTGGCTGGCGGAAGGGGGAACCGTGGACGAGGAGGCCCTCGAAGACGCCCCCGAAGCGGAACGGCTCCGCCAGGAGGAGGAACTCCTGGCCCGGCTCACCGCTGCCGAAACCCGCGAAGAACTGGAGCAGGAGATCCAGACCCTGGAGGGCCTCATCCGCCTCGCCGCCCAGGCCGAAAGGCAGGAGGTGGAGACCAAACTGAACGAACTGCGGCGGGTCCTGGAGGACGAGGCGATCCGGCAGACCGGGGAGAAACTCCTCATCTTCACCGAGTCCCGCGATACCCTGGACTACTTGGTGGAGAAACTGCGGGGTTGGGGCTACACCGTCGTCGCCCTGCACGGCGGCCAGGACCTGGACGAACGCATCCGCGCCGAACACGAGTTCCGCGACAAGGCCCAGATCATGGTCTCCACCGAGGCCGGCGGGGAGGGCATCAACCTCCAGTTCTGTTCCCTGATGGTCAACTACGACATCCCCTGGAACCCCAACCGGCTGGAACAGCGCATGGGCCGGATCCACCGCTACGGCCAGCAGAAGGAGGTCCACATCTACAACCTGGTGGCCTCCGACACGCGCGAGGGCCGTGTCCTGCAAGCCCTCTTCCGCAAACTGGAACGGATGGCCCAGGCCATGGGCAGCGACCGGGTCTTCGACGTGGTCGGCGAGGTGACCCGCAAAAGTCTGCGTGACCTGATCGTGGACGCCATCGCCCGCCGCCGCAGCCTGGAGGAGATCCTCAACGAAATCGAGGCGGTCCCGGATGAGGAGGCCATCCGCCGCGCGCGGGAGGCCGCCCTGGAGGCCCTGGCCACCCGCCACATTGACTTGCAGCGGATCCTCGAGGAGCAGCAGCGGGCCCGGGAGAACCGCCTCGTCCCCGAATACGTGGAGGCCTTCTTCCAGAAGGCCTGCGCCTTCCTCGGCGTGCCCCTGGAAAGGCGAAAAAACGAATTGTGGCGCATCCCCCGCGTCCCCTACGAACTCCGCCAGGTCTCCCAGGAGTTCAGGCGCCGCTACGGCGAGGTCTACCCGGAATATTCCCAAATCGCCTTCCACAAAGAACTGGCCCGCCGGCACGGGGCCTCCTTCGTCGCGCCGGGGCATCCCCTGCTAGAAAGCGTGCTGGAACGGCTCCGCGAGAAGACGGAGGACGATCTGAAGCGAGGGGCCCGCTTCGCCGACCCGGAGGGAAGGCTCGACGGCTGGATCTGGTTCCTGGAAGGGGAGGTGCGGGATGGCA
>JBEPYX010000350.1:0-2703 GCA_041641155.1 Thermoflexus sp. | reverse complement strand
TCCCAAGCCCCGACGCATCGTCCTCACCGTCCAGCGGGAAGTCGCGCGCCGGATCACGGCGGGGCCGGGGGCGATGAGCCTGCTGGCGGTGAGCGTGCAGGTGTATGGACGGCCGCAGGTGGTGGAGCGGATCCCGGCAGGCGCCTTCTGGCCCCGGCCGGAGGTGGACTCGGCGGTGGTCGTGATCGAACCCTACGAGCGCCCGGCGGTGGCGCTGGGGGATCCGGAGTGGTTTTTCCGGGTGGTGCGCGCAGGGTTCAGCCAGCGCCGCAAGCAGCTGCACAACGCCCTGGCCCACGGGCTGGGGATCCCCGACGCCCGCGTCCGCGCGGCGCTGGCCGAGGCGGGGATCGATCCCAGCCAGCGGGCGGAGACCCTCTCGCTGGAGGAATGGGCGCGGCTCAGCGCGACGCTCCGATCGCTTCTGGATGAAGATGAACAGGATCAGCGGTCCGATCCCACAATTTCATAGCGGAGCGTACAAGGGTTTTCCGCCCGACCTACCCGCGAGGGCCCCTAGGGGTTGGGGGTGAAGCCCAGCAGACCCCCCGGGGGCAGGCGGCCTCATCGCCTGCCCCCGTCGCTCGAGCGAGGGGACCACTGAGGACGTCTTCCGAGGTTCAGCGCCGCCGGGCCCGAGCGTAGAAGGGCAGCAACAGGCTCATCGCCGTCTGCAGGATCTGACGGCGGGCCCGCAGGGCCATCACCTTGGCCTGGCGCACCGGCTCCAGACGGTTCAGGTTCGGCAGGGAAACCGGCAACCGTACCGGCCAGTTCTCCACCGCGATCGGCCGATCCTCCGGCCGGACGCCGTAGCGGACCACCGCCCCCGCCCACGTCAACCCGGCCCCGAAACCGATGAGGAGCAAATTGTCCCCCTCCCGGATCCGCCCTTGCTCCATCGCCTCGGCGAAGGCGATGGGGATCGAGGCCGCCGAGGTGTTCCCGTAGCGGTCCAGGTTGAGGAAGACCTTCTCCATCGGGAAGCCCAGCTCGCGGCACGCCGCCTCGATGATGCGCTCGTTCGCCTGATGGGGGATCATCAGGTCGATCTCGTCAGGGGCCAGGCCGCTGCGGGCGATGGCCTCGATGGCCACCTTCCCCAGCACCCGGGTGGCGAACTTGAACACCTCCCGGCCGTTCATGCGCAACAGATGCCCCTTCCGCCGGATCGTCTCTTCGGTGATGACCGCGTTGGTGGAGATGCCCGGCACAATGAGATGTTCTGCGCCGGAACCGTCGGAACCCAGCACGAACGAGAGGAGCCCCGTGGGGAGCTCGCTGGCTTGCAGGACCATCGCCCCGGCCCCATCGCCGAAGAGCACCGCCGTGTTGCGGTCGGTCCAGTCGATGTTGCGGCTGATGATCTCGGCGCCGATGACCAGGATGTTGCGCATGAGGCCAGCGGCGATGAAGGCGTGGGCCACGGCCATGCCGTACATGAAGCCGGTGCACCCGGCGCCCAGGGTGAAGGCTCCACAGCGGGCGTTCAGTTTGTGCTGAATAATGGATGAGACCGGAGGGATCACATAATCTGGAGTAGAGGTCGCCACGATGATCAGATCGAGGTCCTGGGGGAGGACGCCCGCGCGGGCCATCGCCTCCCGCGCCGCCGCCACCGCGAGATCCGACATGGTCTCGCCCGGGCCGGCGATCCGCCGCTCGCGGATCCCCGTGCGGGTGAGGATCCACTCCTCAGTGGTGTGCAATTGCTGGGCCAGCTCCCGACTGGTCAGGACCCGATGGGGGACGGCCATCCCCCATCCGGCGATCCGGCTATACCATGGCATCTCAACCTCCTTTCTGGTTTAGTGAGGGTGAGACCCCAGGGACACAGCGCTGCTGGATGCCCCCGATTTGAAGACCGGCCGGGCAGGGTGAAGGCGCCGATATGCCCAGACCCCCAAGGCAGCGGTCCCCAGGGCGATCCCCAGCCACCAGGCGGGGATCGGGAACGGCGAGGAGGGCGTCGGCCCAGGCCGACGCCTCGCCTCCTGCATCAGGCGTTCATACAGCGAGGCCACCCAGGTCGGCCGCGGCTCCACCGGCCGTAGCGCATCCGCCAGCTGCTCCGCGAGCCGGAAGAGCTCCCGCTCGGAGGCCGAGAAAGCTAACGGGGGAAGCGGATAGGCCGCATCCCCCCTCGCCCCCCGCTGCAAACGGGCCGCGTGAAGGTCCAGCCAGTGGGTGAGATCGGGCATGGCCTCCTCCCAGTTCGATCGGTTTCCAGGGCGGGGGAAGCGGGCGCGTCTATCCCTCCCGCGACAGCTCCCGCCGAAGCGCCTCCAGCGTGCGGTGATACAGCACGCGGATCGCCCCCTCCGATCGCCCCATGATCCGGGCGATCTCCGCGTTGGAGAGCCCCTCCACGAACTTCAGGATCAGCAACTGTTGGCGATCCGGCGGCAGGCGCCGCATGGCAGCGAGCAACCGCTCGCGCGCCTCGCGGCGCTCCAAGAGGGCTTCCACCTGATCCGATCCCCGCTCGTGCCCGTTCTCGGAGAGCGGGACCGTGGGATGGCGCTGGCGATCCCGGTGCCAGTTGGCGACCAGGTTGTGGGCGATGCGGAACAGCCACGCCGCAAAGGGGAGGCCTCTTTCCTGGAACCGTGGCAGATGCTGCAGCGCCTGCAGGAACACCCGACTGGTCAGGTCCTCGGCCTCGTCCGGATCGCCGATCCGATAAAAAATGTAGTTGTAAAT
>JBEPYX010000349.1:0-2704 GCA_041641155.1 Thermoflexus sp. | reverse complement strand
GCGACCTTCTGGTTCCATGTGCTGGGAGACCAGCCCCGCTGGGCCGTAGCCTCCCGAAGGAAAGCTTCCAGCAGCGGGGAACGTGCCTCCACCCAGCGGTCGACCCCTTGGCTTTTCAGGAAGCGGGCGAGGGCGTGAAGGGTGTGGCGATACGCTTTCCAGGTGGAGGCCGCCATCGCCTCGGTCGCCACGCATGCGTCGAGAAATCGAAGGATCCAGAACTCCAGCGCCTCCGGCGAGCGGTCCATCCTCGGCTTCACCCTTATCCGGGTGCTCCGATCCTGCCGGATGGGCCATGGGGAATCCTGTGGAGGCCATCTCCGGCGATGGGATCAAGCGGGGCGGCGATGGGTTCCCCACCCCGGCCCGGGCGAGCGATCGCGCGACCCCGGGCCCACATCCGGAACTCGTCCGCTCTCGCCCCGAGGGCCGATCAATGGGATCAGCTGCATCAGGGCCTCCTCGTCGTATTGCCGGTTGCCGCACACGTCGCAGATGTGGGCAGGCATGTTCGGCACCACAACGAAGAGATCCCCATGGCGGCCGGCGTAGGTGATTCGGTGGGGCCGCATATAGCCGATCCGGCAGTTCGGGCACGGCCACATGGGTGCCTCCCCGGATGCAGAGATCAGGGAATCGGAATCTTGCCCTCAGGCGCGGGGGCCGCGGACGGCATGGCCTCCAGGATCGCGACCGTTGCGCTGGTCCCCAGCCGGTCCGCCCCGGCCTCGATCATCGCCACTGCCTGCTCCGCGGTCCGGATGCCTCCGGCCGCTTTCACCCCGATCGAAGGGCCCACCGCGCGGCGGAGGAGGGCCACGTCCTCCACGGTGGCGCCGCCCGGTCCAAAGCCGGTGGAGGTCTTCACGAAGTCCGCGCCCGCCTCCACAGCCAGGCGGGCGGCCAGTACTTTTTCCTCCGGCGTCAGCAAAGCAGTCTCCAGGATCACCTTGCAGAGGGCACCAGCGGCATGGCATACGGCGATCACCGCCTGCAGGTCGGCCCGGACCGCCGCCAGCTCTCCTGCCTTGAGCAGGCCCACCGGCAGCACCATATCGATCTCCTGCGCCCCCTGGCCGAGCGCCAGGGCGGCCTCGGCCACCTTGGCCGCCGTCAGGCTGGCGCCCAGGGGGAAGCCGACCACCGTCGCGACCTTCACCGGGGTTCCGGCCAGCCGGGCGGCCGCCCGAGCCACGTAGATCGGGTTCACGCACACCGCTGCGCAGCCGTAGCGCAGGGCCTCCGCGCAGACCCGATCGATATCCGCTGGCGTGGCCTCCGGCCGGAGCAAGGTGTGATCGATGCGTGCCGCCAGCGCTTCCCGGGTCCAGGTTGGAGGGACGTTCACGGTGCCGCTCCTTCGAACGGGTTTCGGATGAGCCCCCAGCGGGACGGGGGCCAGTAGATCAGCCAGGCCTTCCCGATGATGGCCGAACGCGGGAGCGTCCCCCAGTTATGGGAATCGTTGGAGGCATTCCGGTTATCGCCCAGGACGAAATATTCCCTTGGTCCCAGGGTCACCGGCCCATAGGTGTAAACCATCGGGCCCCGGATGTAGGGCTCCTCCAGGGGCCGACCGTTGATGAACACCTTGCCGTCCCGGATAGCGATCGTCTCCCCCGGGAGGCCGATCACCCGCTTGATGAAGTCGCGGGATGGATCGTGAGGGAAGCGAAAGACCACCACATCCCCGCGTTGGGGGGCGCCGAACCAGTAGCTGATCTTGCTGATCAGCACATATTCCCCATCATGCAGGGTGGGCTCCATGCTGGAGCCCTCGATGCGAAAGCGAGCGGTGGTGGTGTTCACCAGGGCCATGGCCACCAACACCACCAGCGCCGTCTCGATGATCTCGCGCAAAAACGCAATCAGGGGATGAGCGCCCCCCCTCTCCAGCGGCTCGGGCGATGGCTCGGCGTGTTCGATGGATGCCGGAACCGACGGTTTCTCCATGTTCTCCACCTCCCTCGGGGCGCATTATACGCGGTCTTCCCCGCGCCGCCCAATTCGCGGCGGTCCCCAGGCTTCGCCGGGTTTCCCGCGCCACCTCGCCGCCGGAGGAAAATAAGGGGTGGCCGGGCGGCGGGGACCTCCTCGACCGCTGGGCCGGCGATGAGGGGCGCGGCCGGATGCACGTGTTTCCTGAGCGATTCGTCCAGCGGATGCAGGCCTGGCTCGGGCCGGAGGCCCTGGCTTTCCTAGAGGCTCTGGCAGGGCCTTATCGAACCGGGCTCCGGGTCAACACGTTGAAGATCGCCCCAGAGGCCTTCTGGGCCCGTTCTCCTTTTCCGCTCTCGCCTGTCCCCTGGTGCCCAGAGGGCTTTGTGATTGAGGATCCGGAGGCCCGGCCGGGCCTCCACCCGTATCACGCCGCCGGGTTGTATTACCTCCAGGATCCCTCAGCGATGGCGGCGGCCGTTCTGCTGGATCCCCAACCGGGGGAGTGGGTGCTGGATCTGGCGGCCGCCCCGGGCGGGAAAACGACCCATCTCGCCGCACGGATGCGGAACACCGGGGTGCTGGTAGCGAACGAGATCCAGCCCCGGCGGGCTTCGATCCTGGCCCTGAACGTGGAGCGCCTCGGGGTGACCTGCGCGATCTTGCTCAACGAGTCCCCCCAGCGCCTGGCGGATCGGTGGATGGGGTTGTTCGATCGGGTGCTGGTGGATGCGCCGTGCTCCGGCGAAGGGATGTTCGCGCGGGA
>JBEPYX010000348.1:0-2709 GCA_041641155.1 Thermoflexus sp. | reverse complement strand
GCTATCTGCCGACGGCTGTGGTCACCGTGACCACCCTAGGGGAGCCCATCGGCTCGACGATCCTCGCCTACGCGATCTTGGGGGAGACGCCGGGTTGGATCAAACTGATCGGGGGAGGCCTCATCCTCGCGGGCATCGCCATCGTATCCCGGGAAAGGGGGGGATGATGGGAGCCCATCCGCCGGAGCCGTTCCGGATCAAGATGGTGGAGCCGCTGCGGCTGCTCTCGCGCGAGGAGCGGCGGCGGCGGCTCCAGGAGGCGGGGTATAACCTCTTCCGCCTGCGGGCCGAGGACGTGTTCATCGACCTGCTCACGGATTCGGGGACGGGGGCGATGAGCGACCGGCAGTGGGCGGCGATGATGCAGGGCGATGAGTCCTACGCGGGCGCCCGGAGCTTCCACCGCTTCTGCGAGACGATCCAGGAGATCACGGGCTATCCCTACGTGGTGCCCGTGCATCAGGGCCGCGCCGCGGAGCACATCTTCTTCGCCGTGACCGTGCGCCCCGGCCAGCGGGTTCCCAGCAACAACCATTTCGACACCACCCGGGCGAACCTCATGGACCGGTCCGCCGAGCCGGTGGACCTGGTCGTCGAGGCGGCCTACGATCCGACCCTGGAGCATCCCTTCAAGGGGAACATGGATCCGGCCAAGCTGGAGGCCTTCTTCGATCGGGTCGGCGCCGAGAACATCCCCTTCGTGATGCTGACCCTGACCAACAACACCGTGGGCGGGCAACCGGTCTCCATGGAGAACGTCCGCACGGTGGCGGCGATCGCCCGCCGCTATGGGAAGGAGCTTTACCTGGACGCCGCCCGCTACGCGGAGAACGCGTATCTCATCAAGCTGCGCGAGCCGGGCTACGCCCACCGGTCGGTGCGGGAGATCGCCCGGGAGCTTTTCGGATACGCCGGCGGCTGCCTGATGAGTGCCAAGAAGGACGGGCTGGTGAACATCGGCGGGTTCATCGCGGTCAAAGATGAGGGGCTCTACGAGGCCCTGTGCGCCCAGCTGGTGCTCCGCGAGGGCTTCCCCACCTACGGGGGGCTGGCCGGGCGGGATCTGGAGGCCATCGCGGTGGGCTTGCAGGAGGCCCTGGACGAGGATTACCTGGCCTACCGGATCGGGCAGGTGCGCTATCTCGCCGAGTCCCTCCAGCAGGCGGGGATCCCCATCGTGGTGCCGCCCGGGGGGCACGCCGTGTATCTGGACGCGCGCCGGTTCCTCCCCCACATCCTCCCATCCGAATACCCGGGCCACGCCCTGGCGGTGCACCTCTACCTGGAAGGGGGGATCCGGAGCGTGGAGATCGGCAGCGTGATGCTCGCCGAGCGGGACCCTCAGACGGGCCAGATGATCCACCCGCGCCTGGAGCTGGTGCGGCTGGCGATCCCCCGGCGGGTTTACACCCAGAGCCATCTGGATTACGTGGTCGAGGTGTGCGCCCGGGTTTACGCGCAGCGGGAGCGTCTCCGGGGGTTCCGGATCGTCCGCGCGCCGGAGCGGCTGCGCCACTTCCTGGCGTGGTTCGAGCCGCTGGGGGAGCTCCCCTGAACGGCCCCCGGCGGAATCCTCACTGCGCTTCGAAAGCGATCCAGCCCCCATGCAGGGATCTATGAGGGACGGAAGGTCCAACTTCACGAAGGCCCTGGCCGGGGCTTTGACGGGCTCCCCCGCCTTTTTTATAATGCCCCTCGGAGCGCAAGGCGCTCGTTCCCCAGACCGAACCCGGCGGATCGAGGAGGAGGGTTCCGGCCCGATGGCGGGAAGGCGCGCCCGGGCATCCCTCCGCTCGATGGGGGCCCTGTGGAGGTTCTCCGGTTCGATCGGTTCAGTTCCGTTCCGGAGGGTGGAGCGATGATCGATGTGAACGACCTGCGGAAGGGGACCACGTTCATCCTGGACGGCCAGATTTATGAGGTGTTGGAGTATCAGCATCACAAGCCTGGGCGGGGGAACGCCTTCATCCGGACCAAGCTGCGCAACCTGCGCACGGGGGCGATCATTGACAAGACGTTCCTCTCGGGCGATCGGGTGCAGGACATCCGGGTGGAAAACCGCGAGGTCCAGTTCCTGTATCGGGACGGCGACCTGTATTATATGATGGACACGCGCACCTACGAGCAGATCCCGGTCCCGGCCGAGCGCCTGGGGGAGGCGGTTCACTTCCTCAAGGAGGGGATCACCTTGATCTTGCGGGAGTACGAGGGCGAACCCCTGGGCGTGGAGTTGCCGACGACGGTGGACCTGCGGGTGGTGGAGGCGGAGCCCGGGGTGAAGGGGGACACGGCCTCGGGGGCGGACAAGTGGGTGGTGGTCGAGACTGGCTACCGGCTTCGCGTCCCCCTCTTCGTCAACGAGGGCGACATCATCCGGGTGGATACCCGGAGCGGGGAATATGTGACCCGGGTCGGTTGAGGAGGCTCCCATGCAGCCGCGCCGCGTAGTGATCACCGGGATGGGGGCCATCACCCCCCTCGGCCTCGATGTGCCGAGCACGTGGGCGAACGCGATCGCCGGGCGCTCCGGGGTGGGGCCCATCACCTTGTTCGACGCCTCCACGCTGAACGTCCGCATCGCCGCCGAGGTCAAGGGGTTCGACCCACTGAATTACATGGACGCCCGCGAGGCGCGGAGGCGGGACCGCTTCGAGCAGTTCGCCGTGGCGGCGACCCGGGAGGCGGTGCGCCAGGCGAACCTGCGCATCA
>JBEPYX010000347.1:0-2716 GCA_041641155.1 Thermoflexus sp. | reverse complement strand
GCTTCCTTATGTGGTCGCAGGGATGGGATACGCCTTGCTGTATCGAATCCTGCCGCGCGGCGCGCCTCCCCCCGCCGACCTGGATCCCGTCAGCCTGATGGAGCGCGGGCGCTTCGCCCTCCAGGCCTTCGCCTTCCCCCTGATCCCCGGGCTCCGCTGGGCCATGGGCACGGGGCATCTCGGGTGGGTTTTCACCCTGGCGCTGGTGTGGATGGGCGTCGCCTGGCTGGCCACTCGGGAAGCCCCCCGACGGAGGGCCGGGGCCGCGGGTGCCCTCTTCTTCCTCCTGGCGATCCTGCCCTCCGGGTTGCTGCTCCCGACGGGCTACTTCCTCCACGGCCCGCGCCTGTTGGCTCTAGGGAGCGTTGGCGCGGCGGTCTTCTGGGGCAGCCAGCTGGGAGCCTCGGCGCGCGCCCCTTTTCACCTCCGGGCGCTCCGCCGCTTCGCCCTGGTCGCCGTCGCCGCCCTCGCCGGGATGATCGGCGCACGACAGGTTCACCTGCACGCCCGCGCCCTGGAGCCCATACGGATCATCCGGCAGATCCCCAACTCCACCCCGGCGCGCCGGGCCGTGTGGGTGAACTTCCCGGAATGGCTCGCCGATGCAGAACGGGTGTTCCCGGTCGGATCGGAGGGGGCTCTGGTGTTCGGCGGGCATCTGCTGCCCGGGCTGATCTTCCCCGCCCACTCGCCCCTCCGGCCTCACCTGGAGCTCCTCCAGATCGCCGTCCCGTTCAACCGGCCTCGCGGATACGCCTTCCACCCGAGCGGGCGGCCCGTGGATCCGCCCGGGCTGATCCGCGAGATGGAGCATGCGGACCTGATCCTGTTCACAGTCTACGAAGCGGATGGGCCCCGGACGGAGGCGCTGGTGCGAGGGAAGTCCCATCTGGAGATGCTCCGCGTCGCTTTCTCGGAGGGATTGATCCTGCAAGAGGGCGCCGCCTATCGCTGCGGCGCCGAGGTCCGGGTTGACCTCGTCTGGGCGCGGTCGGGGCCGCCCGTCGCGCCTTTCCTTTCGGCGGCTGTCCACGTCACGGGCCGAGACGGCCGCGTGCTGGGCCAGGCGGACGGGCCGCCATGGTTTGGTGCGACCCCCTTCGATCAGATCCCCATCGGCCACCGCCTCCCAGAGCGACGGCGCATCCGGCTGAGCCCCCCCGCCCAGCCCGGATCGGTGCGGATCGGCCTGTATGATTGGCGGAACGGTCAGCACGTTCGGATCCAAGGGACAGGGGAGCCCTTTGTTGACCTCCGATTACAACCATGCGATTGAGGGGATCCGGCCGACGTCGCTCGCGGACCATGGAGACGAGGGCGGATGGGGCCTCGGGCGTTGAGGTGTTCCCCTTCCTGGATAGGGAAAAACGTGGATGACGATAAAAACAACACCAGCTGTCAACCTTCAGGGGCAGCTGGGTCTATCTGAAGCCCTGTTCGGTCTCCATTCGACCGGTTGGATGCGTTTCGGAGTCCGCGCGGGCCAAGCGGCGGGGTTAATTCGTCGAGAAGACGCGGAAGGCCTCGCGGGCGAGGTCCCACCAGAGACGGTGGACCACGATCTGCCGGAGAAGCTCCTGGCTCTCCTCATAGCGCCGCTGCAGCACCTCCATGGCAGCCTCCAGCTGGGCCAACCGCGCCTCCACCTGACGGCGGGCCGCCTCCAGCTCGGCGATCCGCTCCTCCAGGACCTGAAGGCGGATCGTGGAGACCAACATCCACTTGCGGATGGCCCGGAAAGCCCCCACCAACGTTTCCGCATCGATGGACGCGGGATCGGACTCCAGGCGGCGGAAGAAGGCCTCGAGGTCTTCTAGATCCTTGTTCATCCCCATCGGCGCGCCTCCCAGAAGATTGTCCCAGAGATCCGTCGCCTGGGCGAAAAGCGAGCGACGGAACGCCACTTTATAATGATAGCGAATCTGCGATCCGGGAGGGAAATCCGTGACTCCTCGTCCGCGCATCGCCGTCCTCGGCGGGACCGGGAAGGAGGGATCGGGGCTGGCTCTCCGCTGGGCCCGCGCGGGCTTCCCAGTGGCCATCGGCTCGCGGGATCCCGAACGGGCCCGCCAAGCCGTCGAGCGCCTGCGCCCGCTCGCCCCTTCCGCATCGCTCCAGGGGCTCTCCAACGCGGAAGCCGCCGCCTGGTGCGAAGTGGCTGTGATCGCCGTCCCTTACGAAGGCCACGCGGCGCTGCTCGGATCGCTCCGCGAAACCCTGGAGGGCAAACTGGTGGTGGATGTGGTGGTCCCCCTCGATCCCCGCAACCCGCGCCGCTATCTGCCGCCCCCCGACGGCTCGGCGACGGCTGAGGCCCAGCGGATCCTGGGCGCCCGCACGCCGGTGGTCGGGGCGTTCCACCATATCGCCCACTTCCATCTCCACGATCTAGAGCGGCCCCCGGATTGCGACGTGCTGGTGGTGGGCGATCATCGGGAGGCGAAGGCCCAGGTGATCGCGATGGCGGAGGCCATCGGGTTCACGGCCTACGACGCCGGCCCCCTGGCCAATGCCCCGATCGTCGAGGGGCTGACAGCGGTGTTGATCGGGCTGAACATCCGCTACAAGGCCCACGGCGCCGGGATCCGAATCACCGGGATCCCACGCGCCGGCGCGGGTGAACCCGAGGCCGGGCGGGCCGCGTCCGCCCCGATGACGTAGACGTAAAGGACGGAGGGCTTCCCCCAAGTGACCCCATCCTTGGGGGAGCCTAGCA
>JBEPYX010000346.1:0-2749 GCA_041641155.1 Thermoflexus sp. | reverse complement strand
CAGCTTGCTCGGCGTGACATCCGGGAAACGCTGGCGCAGGTGGTTCACCACTTCCCCGATCGTCCACAGACGCCCTTCTCGCTCCATCCGATCCCCACCACACCGCCGGAATAGATCCGTCTACCCGAAGGACGCGCCTCCCAGCACGCCAACCCGGTTGCTCGGAGGACACATCTCCGGACGCACCGCCGCATACCCGCTACCGCATCTCGACCTCCACGAACTCCAACTCTTTCGAAGGCTCTGCCTTCTGTGCCGGGAGATCCGGCATGCTCAGGCCGATCAGGAGGATCCCCAAGGACAGCCCGAGGGCCAGGCCGGGAACCTTCCAGAAGGCGGCCTGTAACGCTTCCCCACCGGCCGAGAGCGCGGGGCCTAGTGCGGCCCCCATCACCGCTGCCCCCATGGACCCGCCGATGTTGCGGGCGAACAGCACCATGGCGGTGACCACCCCCAACACCTCCCGCGGGGCTTCCTCCTGAGCGCAGACCAGGAGGGCCAGCATCACGATCCCCATCCCCGCCCCCACCATCAGCCCAGCCATGCCCAGCGCCGGCAGCGGGGCCTGCCGCGCCAGCGCCCACGCCCCGAACCCCCCCAGCATCGCCGCTGGCCCCCAGCGGGCCAGCGGCCGGGGCCCCCAGCGCGGCAGCCACCGGGCCGTCAGCATGCTGCTCACCGTCCACCCCACGATCATCGGGGTGAGCAGGAGCCCGCTGACCGTGGCACTCTGCCCACGGGCGACCTGGGCGAACAGAGGCACATAGGCCGTCATCCCGAAGAAGGCCATCCCCCCCAGGAGGTTCCCCAAAAAGCCCCGCCAGGCGAAGGGCCGCCGCAGGGCTGGGAAAGGGATCAAGGGAAAGGCCTGCCGCCGCTCCACGAAGACGAAGGCGAGCATGGCCGTGGCCGCCAGCAGCAGAGCGGCGGGGGAATCCAGCTCCAGGCCGTAGATCAGGGCCCCAGCCCCGAGGGCGAACAGCGCCGCGCCCCCCCCATCCACCCGGGCGCCCGGGACGGGCCTCACCTTCGGCACCCCTTGGCCCACCAGGAACACCGCCGCCAGGCCGAAGGGGACATTGAGATAGAAGACCCACCGCCACGAGAAGTGATCCACGATCAGCCCGCCCACCAGGGGCCCCACCAGGGCCGAGAACCCCCACACCCCACTGATCCACCCCTGCACCCGCGCCCGCTCCCGCAACGGGTAAAGCTCCCCCACCAGGGTGAAGGTGAGGGTCTGCAACCCGCCCCCGCCCAGCCCCTGAAGGGCGCGCGCGGCGATCAGCATCGGCATCGAACGGGCGGCCCCGCTTAGGGCGGATCCGATCAGGAAGAGCGCCACCGTCGCCAGATACAGGCGCCGCCGGCCATACAGGTCGGAGGAACGCCCCCAGATCGGCCCGGAGACCGTGGCCATCAGGAGATAGAGGGCGAAGGGGAAGCTGTAGAGGGCCACGCCGCCCAGCTCTTGGATCACACGAGGCATCGCCGTGGCCACCACCGTCGCCTCCAGGGCGGCGAGGAACAAGCCCAGGATCAAACCGGCCGTCACACGACCGCGATGGGGAATCGGGCTCATCCCCACCTCAGGCGGAAGAGATCCATGCGCTCCGACCGGCTCGCATAGATCAGACGCGTCCCCTCCACCCGCGCCCACGGCGTCAGGCGGTGCGGCTCCCGTCGGTGGGAGTCCAGGATATGCTCCACCGGGATCCCCCGGACCAGCAACGCATCGGCGATCAGCCGCCGGTGGCACCGCCACGGGAGCGCCTCCGCGCACATCAGCGCGATCCGAACCTGCATGGCCTCCCTTGCTATGGCCTCCAGGGCGGCCTTAAAGGCGGGCGTCTCCATATGATCGGCATATCCCCGGAACCCCACATCCCTCCAGGCCGTGTGGATCGAGTCCGGGCGGGGCGCCCGCCGCCCGCCCAGCGCCACGATGTGCCGATACCCAATGCCGACGGCGGCCAGCGCCGCCGCCAGCGCAGGGCCGTTGAAATGCGGATGCCGTCGGGAGGTCGGAAACCGCCGCACATCTACCACCTGCTCCACGCCATGGGCCTGGAGCAGGGCGATGAATGCCGCTAGCGCCCGATTCGAGTGGCCGACGGTGAACACCCCTCCGCTCATCCCAACCCCCGAAACCGCCCGCGGACCCATCCATTGTCCCCCATGCTTCCCACGAGGGTCAAACCGGGCGCCGCAGCCGCTCCTGCCTCACGGGAAGGCCTTTAATCAGCTGGACGCTCGGGCGACCCAGGGGCTCCCTCCACCAGCCGCCAGAACTCGCCCCGCGGGACGGGGATACGCTGGACTTTCCCCTCCTGCTCCAGACGCTCCATCTCTGCTCGGATGGCCTCCCGATCCCGCGCGTAGATCTCCGCCAGCTCCCGCGTCGTGAGGGGGCCGTATTCGGCTAGGAGGGTCAACGGATCCCGGGGCGGATGCTCCTCCAGCGTCGGCGCCATCCGGCAGAGGATCTCCCGATAGGTGGCGTAGGAGCGATGCCCCACGACCAGGACGGGCCGCTGGGCCCCGGGAGTCGCCACGCGCCCGACATACCGGAACAGCAGCGTCGGGAAGCCGGTCACCCCGTAGCGCCGGCATTCCTCCAGGTCCTCGCGGAAAGCCCGCTCCGCCCGCCCGTTCTCCAGGTCCACCCGCCATCGCTCCAGATCCAGCCCCACCACCTCACGGGCCAGCGCCTCCTGGATATCCCGCCGCGAGATGTTCTGCCGCTCAG
>JBEPYX010000345.1:0-2781 GCA_041641155.1 Thermoflexus sp. | reverse complement strand
CAATATCCCGACGCCATCCTGTTCTTCCGGCTGGGCGATTTCTATGAGACCTTCGACGAAGACGCGGAGGTCGTCGCCCGAGAGCTGGACTTGATCCTCACCTCCCGACCGGTGGGGAAAGGACAGCGCGTGCCCCTGGCCGGCATCCCCCATCACGCGGTGGAACCCTACCTCGCCCGCCTGGTCGAGCGCGGCTACCGCGTGGCCATCGCCGAGCAGGTCGGCGAGCCGGTCAACGGCCTGATGCCCCGCCGCGTCGTCCGCGTGGTCACCCCGGGGACTGCGCTGGAGCCATCCTTGCTGGACGAGCGGACCTCGAATTACCTGGCCGCCTGGGTCGAGGGCGCGGAAGGGGTCGGCTGGGCTTACTGTGAGGTGAGCACGGGGCGCTTCGCGGCCACCCAGTGGACGGGACCCACGGCCCGGCGGGAGGCGGAGGCGGAACTGTGGCGGATCGCCCCGCGCGAATGCCTGTATCCCACGGTCCCGGGGGAGCCTCCCACACCCCCCATCCCAGCGCCCGTCGAAGGCTCCTCCGTTCATTTCGCCCCGTTCCCGGCGCACCGCTTTGCGTTGGAGGCCGCCCGGGTGGCCTTGCAGGATCACTTCCGGGTCGCCTCCCTGCACGCCTTCGGCCTGGAGGATCAGCCCCTGGCGCTGCGGGCCGCAGGGGCCATCGTCCAGTATCTTCAGGAAACGCGCCCCGAGGCCCTTTCGATCCTGACATCGCTGGAAACCTATACCACCGCCGAGCACATGATCCTGGACCCGGCCACCCGCCGCCATCTCGAATTGATCGAGCGCATGGCGGGGGATCCCCGGAAAGGGTCTTTGCTCGCCGTGCTGGATTACACCCGCACGCCGATGGGCGGGCGGCTGTTGCGGGCCTGGATCTCGCAGCCGCTTCGGGATCGGGCGGCGATCGAGGCCCGCCTGGATCAGGTGGAGGCCTTCGTGGAGGATCCCATCGCCCGGGAGCGGATCTCGGAGCGGCTGCGGGGGTTCCCGGATGTGGAGCGGCTCGCAGGGCGAGCCCGGAGCGGCTTGGCCTCCCCCCGCGATCTGGCGGCGCTGCGCCGGGCCCTCGCGGCATTGCCGGAGATCCAGGCCCTGCTGGGCCGGATGGACGGGCCGCGGGCGGAGGCGGTTCGCCCGCTGATCGCCCTGCTGACGCCGATCCCGGATCTGTGGCAGCGGCTGGCCGATGCCCTGGTGGAGGACCCCCCGGCTGCCCTTTCGGAGGGTGGGGTCATTCGGCCGGGGTTCTCGGAGGAGCTGGACCGCTGGCGGGCCACGGCGCGGGAGGCGCAGGCCTGGCTGGCCGATCTGGAGCGTCGGGAGCGGGAGCGGACGGGCATCCGCACCCTCAAGGTCGGTTACAACAAGGTCTTCGGGTATTACATCGAGGTCCCCAGAGCGGCAGCCCGTCAGGTGCCTCCCGATTACATCCGCAAGCAGACCTTGGTCAACGCCGAGCGGTTCATCACCCCGGAGCTGAAGGAATACGAAGCCCTCGTCCTGAACGCGGAGGCCCGGCAAGCGGAGCTGGAGGCGGAACTGTTCCGGGCGCTCTGCCGGGTGGTGGGGGAGGCGGCGCCCCGGCTGCGGGAGATCGGAGGCGCGCTGGCCTACCTGGACGTGGTCATCGGGCTGGCGGAGGCGGCGGCCCGCCACCGCTACACGCGCCCGAGGCTGGTGGAGGAGGACGTCCTGGAGATCCGGGGTGGGCGGCATCCGGTGGTCGAGCAGGCCCTGGCCGGCCGCTTCGTCCCCAACGATCTCCGGCTGGACGAGGAGGGGCGGATCCTCGTCCTGACCGGCCCGAACATGGCGGGGAAGAGCACCTTGTTGCGCCAGGTGGCCCTCATCGTCCTGATGGCGCAGATCGGCTCCTTCGTACCCGCCGATGAAGTTCGGTTGCGCCCAGTGGATCGGATCTTCACCCGCATCGGGGCCCATGATGAACTCGCGGCGGGCCGATCCACATTCATGGTCGAGATGAGCGAGACCGCCTACATCCTGCACCAGGCCACCGCGGAGAGCCTTGTGGTGCTCGATGAGATCGGGCGGGGGACCAGCACCTACGATGGCTTAGCGATCGCCTGGGCGGTGGCCGAATACCTGCACAACCATCCCCATCGGCGCCCGAAGGTGCTCTTCGCCACCCACTACCACGAGCTGACGGCCCTGGCGGCGTATCTGCCGCGGGTCCGCAACGCCCATATGGCGGTGACCGAGGTCGAGGGACGCATCGTGTTCCTGTATCAGGTGCGCCCGGGGGGCGCGGATCGCAGCTACGGGATCCATGTCGCAGAGCTCGCCGGGCTGCCCCGGCCGGTCATCCGGCGGGCGCGGGAGCTGCTGGGCCGGTTGGAGCGGGGGGAGCCGGCCGTGCGGCCCCGGGCGTCCCCACCCCCTGCGTCCCTCCCGCTGTTCGCGGAGCATCCGGCCGTCCACGCCCTCCGTCAGCTGGATCCTGAGACCCTCTCCCCGTTGGAGGCGCTGCAGAAGCTGTACGAACTCAAGGGGCTAGTGGAAAAAGGATAGCGCCTCCTCCAGCCCAGTGGCAATAGGGGGATCGCGCGGCGCCGATCCGGCTCAAGCGGCCCGGGCCGTCTCGCACAGCTCGTCATATCGTGGCGCCAGCACCGACCAGGTCCGGGCAGCCAGCGCGAGATGGACCCCCTGGGGATCGGCCGGGTGGGATCCCTGGAGGAGGGCGGCCAGCCGCTCCGCGAGATCCTCCGGGCGCTCATAGGCGCACAGCGCCCGGAGCGCGGG
>JBEPYX010000344.1:0-2784 GCA_041641155.1 Thermoflexus sp. | reverse complement strand
GATCTGGGCCTGCTCGGCGTTGGTGACGTCCATGATCACGCCGCCCTTCAGCATCTGGGCCAGCCCACGCTTCACCGTGACGGTCCCATAAGCGCGCCGCGCTTCCATCCGCATCGTCCACCTCCCAGCGGGGTGACATCCGCTCATTTATTTTACAACTCATCGGGCCTTGTTGAAATTTTCCTGCTTGGACCAGCGGGGTTTCCAGTTTCCCAAATCCACATCCCATTGCAGATCGAAGGAGGCTCAAGCAAATCATCCTCACCACTGCCGAGCAAGGCGGAGGCCGAACACCGGCGCAAACATCCCGACTTTGCTCGACTCAAGTTAAACTTAAAAAATGCGAAGGGGGATTGCCTCGCTTCGCTTGGGGACAACAGAAGAGGGCTTCCCCGCCGGCTTCGAGGAGGGCCTCCACGCAGCCATGAAGGAGCAAAACGAGCTAGGGCGGATCGAGGTCATGCCGACGGCGATCGCGACGGTGATCGCGCAGGCGTTGGCCCAATGCTACGGGGTCGCTGGGTTGGCCCCCCATCGGATAACCGACGCGGTCGTCAACTTCTTCGCGCCGGATGCCCGAAGGGGCATCGAGATCCGGGAGCAGCCGGACGGCCTGGTCATTCACGTCTACCTCATCCTGGCCTATGGGGTCCGGTTGATCGAGGTCGCCCGTAGCGTTCAACATACGATCCGGCATTATGTGGAGAACGTCGCCGGGCTGCCGGTGGCCGAAGTCCATGTGCACATCCAGGGCCTGCGCCATCCATCGGATCGGGGGTGAGCTCGCCCGGCCAACCATCGGCATCTCCTCTTCGTTCGGCGGGCCGTCCGTGACGGCCGGTCGGTGTGATTAGGATTGAGTTTCGTCTCAGGAGGAGGCGGTGTATTCGAAAGAGATTTCAACATCGCGACCAACGTTGAAATCGGTGGATGGGGCGACGTTCAAGCGGATGCTCCGGTCCGCGCTGCTCCACCTTCGCCGTCACCATGAGCAGGTGAACGCCATGAACGTGTTCCCCGTCCCGGATGGGGATACGGGGACGAACATGCTGTTGACCATGGAGGCTGCCTGGCAGGCGATCGCGGAGGCATCGGATCCCGAGGTGGGCGCGCTCCTCCAGGGGGTGGCCCGGGGGACCTTGATGGGTGCGCGCGGGAACTCCGGGGTCATCCTCTCTCAGATCTGGCGAGGGATGGCCGAGGCGATCGATCACCGCCCGATGATGACGGCGGAGGATCTCGCCCTCGCCCTCCAGGAGGCCGCCCGCACCGCTTACCGCGGGGTCATGAAGCCGGTCGAGGGAACCATCCTGACGGTCATCCGGGAAGCCGCAGAAGCGGCGCGGGAGGCCGCGCGGCGCGGCGGGGATTTCCGCGAGGTGCTGGAACAGGCGGTCCGCCGGGCCCATGAAGCGGTGCAGCGTACCCCCGATCTGCTCCCTATCTTGAAGGCCGCTGGGGTGGTGGATTCGGGCGGACAGGGGCTCTACTTGATCCTCGAGGGGATGCTCCGCGGCCTAAAGGGAGAGCCCGTGGAGGTCGAAGCCTCGACAACTACCTCGGCCTCCACCCGAGCCCTGACCGTTGAGGCCCTGGAGCCAGCCCCCGGAGGCTACGGCTACGATGTCCAGTTCATCCTGGTGGGCCGCGATCTAGACGTAGAGCGGATCCGCCGCGACTTGGAGGCCATGGGAGATAGCGTGCTGGTCATCGGCGATGCCCACACCGTCAAGGTCCACCTGCACGTCCATGACCCTGGGAAGCCCCTCAGCTATGCGATCCGATGGGGGAGCCTGAGGGACGTGGTGGTTGAGGACATGCAGGCTCAATATGAGCAATTCATCGAGGAGCAGGCCCAGGCGGCGGGGGGCGCTTCCCTCGTGACGCAATCGGCGCGCGTGGCGACCCTCGCGGTGGTCCCCAGCCTCGGTTGGGCCCGGATCTTCGAAAGCCTGGGGGCCAGCGCGACCCTCCGCAGCGGGCAGACGATGAACCCGAGCGCCCAGGAGTTCGTGGAACGGATGAAGGCGCTGCCGACGGATCAGGTGATCGTGTTACCCAACAACCCGAACGTCGTGCTGACCGCCCAGCAGGCCGCCGCGTTGGTCCCCAACAAGCGCGTGGTGATCCTCCCCACCCGCACCCTCCCGCAGGGGGTGGCAGCGATGGTCGCGTATCGCCCCGAGGCGGATCTGGAAGCCAACCTGCAAGCCATGCAAGAGGCCATGCAGCTGGTGCGCAGCGGGGAGATCACCCGGGCTGTCCGGGATGCAAACCTGGAGGGGGTGACCGTCCGCCAAGGGCAATGGATCGGTCTGGCGGAGGGCCACCTGGCGGCGGCCGGGGACGACCTCCTCGAGGTCGTCCGGAAGACCTTGGAGGCGATAGATGTGGCCTCGGCGGAGTTGGTGACCCTTTACGTGGGGGCGGAAGCGGACCCTCAGCAGACGGCCCGTCTGGTGGAAGCGCTCCGAGCCCATTTCCCCAAACAACAGATCGAGATCGCCGAGGCCGGGCAGCCGCATTATCCTTATCTTCTCAGCGTGGAGTGATCTCCGATTCCGGATATGGAGATGGACAGGGGGTCTGAGGGGCATACCCTGGACCTCCCACGCCCTTGATCGTTAGGATCCCTGATGGGGAAGATCCATCCATGCCCGTTCGGGTGCTGGTAGACAGCGCTGCGCTGCTGACCGCAACGGATCTGCCCAGCGAGCTGCTCGTCCGGATCCCGTTGACCATCCGGGCCGACCATCAGGTCTTCCGGGAAGGGATCGACGAGAT
>JBEPYX010000343.1:0-2792 GCA_041641155.1 Thermoflexus sp. | reverse complement strand
GCTTGGGCGGAGCTGTGGCGGCACGGGGTGGTGGTGGAGGAGTCGGACTTCGTCACCGCCGTCGAGCGGTGGATGGCCCTTCGCGATCGGCGCGGCCAGGCGGATTGGCGGGAGTATCCGCTGGTGGAGACCTTCGCCCTTGCCTTGGGTGAGCTCGGTTTCGAAGCGCTGGGGGAGGAGATCGTCCGCCGGGTGGTGCGTGCTTTCCTGGCCCCACAGGAGGCTCGCTGGCGGCCCTTCCCCGACGCGCTGGCCACCCTGGATGAGCTCCAGCGCCAGGGGTATCGGCTCGCCCTGCTCACCAACTCGGGCGATGCGGATCACTCCTGGCGCCTGATTGATCGCTTCGGCCTGCGCCGCTACTTCGATCCGGTCGTGATCTCCGCGGCGGCTGGCTGGCGGAAGCCCCATCCCCGGCTGTTCCTGGGGATCGCTGAGGCTTGGGGTCTCCCCCCACCGGCCATCGCGGTCGTCGGGGATCTCCTGGAAGCGGACATCCGAGGCGCCCGCCTGGCCGGGATGCGGGGGATCTGGGCCGCGATGGTTGCCGGCCCATCGCCCGCTCCCGGCGAGGTCCGGCCCGATGCGATCGTTCGCTCCCTGGGGGAAATCCCGGCGGTTCTCCGCCAGTGGGAGGACGGGGCGGCTTGAGCCCACTGCAGCGCTCAACGGGGGATGCAGGGAGATGGTGCGGAAGCTGCGGATCTTCCTGGAGGCCATCAAATTCGAGCACACGGTTTTCGCGCTGCCCTTCGCCTACATCGGCATGCTCCTGGCGGCTGGCGGCTGGCCGCGCGGGGATCAGGTCCTCTGGATCACGGTGGCGGTGGTGGCGGCGCGCACCCTTGCGATGAGCATGAACCGCTTGGCTGATCGGGAATACGACGCCCGTAATCCCCGCACGGCGAACCGTCCGCTGCCCCAGGGCCTGCTTTCGCCGCGAGCGATGCGGTGGGCAGTGGGGATCTCCGGCGGGGTGCTGGTGGTGGCCGCTTGGGCGCTGAACCCGTTGTGCGTCGCTTTGCTCCCCGGCGCCCTGATCTTCCTCATCGGCTATCACTACACCAAGCGCTTCACCTGGCTCAGCCACTGGATCCTGGGGTTCACCGATGGCTTGGCGCCGATGGGCGCATGGATTGCCGTGCGGGGCTCGTTCTGGAGGCCCGAGGACCTGCCGGCCTGGGTCTTGGTCGCTGCGGTCACCCTTTGGATTGCCGGCTTTGATCTGATCTATGCCTGTCAGGACGTGGACTTCGATCGCCGGGAGGGGCTGTATAGCGTCCCGGCGCGCTTCGGGGTGGCGACGGCGCTCCGGCTGGCCCGCCTGAACCATTTGGGGATGCTCGCCCTGCTGATCGGCCTGGGCCTGGGGCTCCGCATGGGATGGCCCTACTGGCTGGGCCTGGGGGCGGTGGGTGGCCTCCTGCTCTACGAGCATCGCTTGGTTTCGCCCGAAGACCTCTCGCGGGTGGACGTGGCCTTCTTCAACGTGAACGCTTATATCAGCGTGCTCTTGTTCGCCGCCACCTGGGGCGGGCGGGTGTGGGGGCGATAGGGGCCGGAGGCCACTTCCCCATCGGGCCCTATCGGGAGGCGAGGGCGCGGCAGATCGCGAGGAGTCCGATGGTGAGCAGGAGGGGGGCGAGGGCGAGCAGGCGATCCCCCCACTGCCGCCTCCGGGCGAAGCGCACGTGGAAACGGCGGCCGCGCTCTGCGTCCTCCTGCCGGGAGGAGGGGTGGCGCTGGCGCCGATGCCACCACGCCCGGGCGCAGAACGCATACTCCCCCACTTCGTGGGCCTGGATCCATGGGCGGGACTCACGGTGCTCCATCTGCTCGCTCCTTCGAAAGGCCTGCATCTCCCTGAGGATGGTTGACGAAACACCCATTCCCCACTTATACTCCATACGCACAGGTCCCGGGTGGGCCTGTGGGGTTCCCACAATGGATTCCCTCACCGAGAAAGGAGGAGAAGCCATGCGTCGGAACGGTTGGATACACCTGCTGGTGCTGTTCGCCCTGGCGTTGGCTGCTTGCGCGCCAGGGGCCACCCCGACGCCCACGGCCACGGTTCCGCCCCCCACCCCCACGTCGCCGCCTCCTGCCGCCACCCCCACGCCCGCCTTCCAGCCGATGAAAGTCGAGGCCCCCGATTGCCAATACGGCGGAGAGTTCAAGGCCATCGAGGCGGTCGATCGCTACACCGTCCGCTTCACCTTATGCTATCCGGATCCAGCCTTCCCGTCTAAGGTCGCCTTCGCCGCCTTCGCCATCCAGGACAAAGATTACCTTGACGCGAACGGCGGCGATTCGGTGAAGATGAGCGAGAAGCCCAACGGGACGGGCCCCTATCGGGTCAAGGAGTGGATTCGAGGTGACCGCATCATCTTTGAGGCCAACCCCGACTATTGGGGCGAGAAGGCCAAGGCCAAGACTTTGATCTTCCGTTGGTCCAAGGAGGCCGCGGCGCGCTTGCTGGAGCTCCAGGCCGGCACGGTGGATGGCATCGACAATCCCAACCCCGATGATTTCGCGGCCATCCAGCAGGACCCCAACCTCGCGCTCTACATCCGCCCGCCGTTGAACATCGCCTACCTGGGCCTGAATAACACCAAGCCGCCGCTGGACAACGAGAAGGTCCGCCAGGCCATCGCCATGGCCATCGATCGCGAGCGGCTGGTCAAGAACTTCTACCCGGCGGGCTCCATGGTGGCGGAGCAGTTCGTGCCGCCGGTGCTGAAGCCCGGTTACACCGAGGGCCTGAAGTGGTATGACTACAACCCCCAGGAAGC
>JBEPYX010000342.1:0-2817 GCA_041641155.1 Thermoflexus sp. | reverse complement strand
CCTGCAACGGCACGAAGGAGAGCAGGCGGCCCAGCCCCAGGAAGTGCTTCCGGAAATCGAAATGGCCTTGCAGCAAGCGGTCCAAGTGCACCAGCGGACGATCCACCATGGCGGGGACGACGAAGAACGCCGCCAGCCCGATCCCGATCCCCAGCGCCCTCAGCGCGCCCCCCAGACGTCGGCGCGGGGGGCGCTCGGCCGCCCAGGCCAGGGCCCCGTATCCCAGAAGCGTGGCCGTTCCCAGCATCGCCGTGATGTTGTGGCTCAGCAGGAGGAGGGCGTAGATCACCCCGGCCGTCCATTGGCGTCGCCATCCACCTTCCTGCAGATACGCATGGAGCCCGTCCATGGCCCAGGGGAGCAGGCTCAGGCCCAGATATTGCGGGAAATCCCCCTGCCAGTAAAGCTCGCGGACGCGGAAGGGAGCATACGCGTAAGCCAGGCCGGCGACCATGGCCCCCGCCTCGCCCATCCCCCACCGGCGCGCCAGCCGGTAAACCCCGGCGCTCCCCAGCCCGACCAGCAGGGCGAGAACCAATTTCACGCTGCTCTCTAGGTCCAGCCCTAGTTGCATCCCCAGCGCGCCCAGCCAGGGGAACAGCGGGCTGTGGAAATGGAAGAGCGGATATCCCAGGCCGAAGACCAGATCCGGCGCCCAGCGGGGGTAGAAGACGCCGGCCCGCCACATCCGATCCATCTCCAGGACGCGGTAGACGTGAAGGACGCCATCGTGGGAGGGCGGGAAACCTGGCCACAACAGCGGCCCACAGGCCAGCGCGATCCCCATCCCCATCAACCAGAACCCGCGCTCTCGGATCATGGCCTACCTGCCGGAGACTCGACATGGCGTGGGCTGGATCTCAACCGCGGCCACCATGGCCGCCTCGTATTCCCAAAGCGGGGCGCGCGCGGAGCGGATCGGCGAGCGATCGGCGGGCCGCCCGAACGGATAGAGGCCCGCAACGACGAAAGCCGGTCCGGGTTGAAGATCGGCCGGCAGGGCGAGCCGATAAGGTTGTACGATCATTGCCCCCTGGGCCCAGCTCCGCAAATTCTTGTCCCATACGTCAACCGGGAGATCCCGCCCGCCGACCATCCGGCCTTCCCGGTCGTGCAGATGGATGAATATCACGGGGACCCGGCTTTGAGCGCGAAGCCTCTCGGCATCCCATACCCGCCAGAACAAAGAGAGCTCCAGCGTCTCGCCCGGGCAGTAGGCGGAGCTGCTGAGGATCACCGTGCTGAGCGTGAGTCCATTTTGGAACGTTACCTCCGGCATCTTTATCCGCTCCGGGAGCTCCGAGGTATCCATTAGGCGGATGGCCCCTTGAGCGATGAGAGGACGGCGAGGAGGGGCCTGGAGCCGGCCCCCCTCACCGGGCTCCAGCCGCACCTTCGCCTCCAACGCCCGCGCGCCGTTGTGCGGGCGGAGGACGCCCACCGGGATAACGCTGAGGTAATCCGGAAGGACGAGGGGGAGAGCTCCCTCGAAGGCAGCGCGCTTGGAGGGGCCGCCCGGATCATGCTCCACGATCTCCAATGTATACCGACCAGGGGTGATGGAGATCCGGTATGGCCACGCCGCCCGAGGGAGGCTCAGGAAAAGCCGGACCCCATCGCCATCGGCGACGCCAAGGACAGCGATCCTGTCCCCGCTGGGTTCCGCCTCATGCCGGGGTCGCCCCGTCAAGAAATACAGCGATCCCTCCGCAGTTTCGGCTTCTTTTCGAAAGAAGTCCTGGAACAGGGACCAGCGCGTCTCGAAGGCATGGCGCTCCTCCGGTGTCCAACCCTCAGAGCGGATGATGATCGCCCGCACCCCCATGTCCTCGAAGAACGACAGGCTCTCGCGGGAGGGGAAAAACATGAGCCGATCGGCGACCTCCCAGAACAGAGGCGGAAAGAACCCACTGTAGCCGATCGGCGTGGGCTGCCCTCGATAGAGCGTGGCGAACTGAACATGGCTGAGATGGCGCATGGTCTCGGGATCGGAGAGGATGTTCAAGGTCCGAACGGTCGGAAATTCAATAAACGGCTGCAGGGTTGCGAAGCCCCTTAATCGCTGATCGAGCGCTGGGATGGGCTTTGGAGCGGGGTGTCGGGGGAAAGGCCCCCGGTATGCCTCGAGGACCGCCCAGGCGAACATCAGGGCAAGCATCCATGGGCGGCCGGATCCTCGCTGCCGCCACGTCCGCAAGCCCAGCCCCGCCAGCACCGCCAAGCCCAGATGGGTCAGGACGATGATCCGATGGGGAACCCGAATCGCCTGGAAACCCGGAATGAAACGCCAGAGCACGATATACGGCATTCCAGAGAGGAGGGGGGGATCTTCCAGGCGCAGGCGGAGATGGGGGCCGATAGAGAAAATCAACCCCAGCAAGGCGAGCAGCGCAAACGGCCGCCGCCAAGGGGAACGACTGCGCCAAAGGGCATAGACGGCCAGGATCAACGGAACCCATCCAGGGAAGAGCGTCTCCCCATGGTAACGGTGGACCTCCCAGAAGGGCGGGAGCCTGGCATACAGGTGATCCTGTGGCACCAGGAGATAGCTAAGTAATCCGAAAAACGCCTGCTGATCCAGCGTGCGGGATCCGACCCAGCGCTGCGCCTCTAAATAAGGCCACTCCGCAGGAACCAGGATGAGGGCCGCTACGGCGAAGCCCAAGGCCGCCTTCAACCCGATGAGGGGACGACGCACGGAGGGATTGCGGAGGATCTGCTCCAGGCTGATCAGCATCAGACCCACGCTGAGAAACAACCCATGATAAAGCGAGATCAGGAACTGCCAGGTGAAAGCGAAGGTCAGCCCGAAGAGAT
>JBEPYX010000341.1:0-2819 GCA_041641155.1 Thermoflexus sp. | reverse complement strand
TGTGGGCGGGCGGTTCCGGCGGTTCAACGTGGGGGACTCCTCCAGCATCGACTTCACGTGAGGCGAGGGGCCCGGATCGCGACCCTCACACGGGCCCCTCCAGGGCCTCCGCCCGCAGCACGGCCACAAAGGGAAGGTTGCGGAACTTCTCGTCCAGATCCAACCCATAGCCGAACACGAAGACGTTGGGGATCTCGAAGCCCACGTAATCTAAGGGGACGTCGATCTCGCGCCGAGCTTTCTTGTCCAGGAGCGCGCAGACCCGCAGGGTGGCCGGGTTGCGGGTCCAGAGCAGCCGCAGGATGTGGTCCAGGGTCCGCCCGCTGTCCACGATGTCCTCCACGATGAGGACGTGGCGGCCCTCGATGTTGGTCTGGAGGTCCATCAAGATGCGCACCACCCCGGTGGAGTGCCGGGCGCCCGCCCCGTAGCTCGAGATGGCCATGAAATCCACCTCGTGGGGGATGGTGATGTGGCGCATGAGATCTGTGAGGAACATCACCCCGCCCTTGAGCACGCACACCAGCACCAGATCCTTGCCCGCATAATCCTGGGAGATCTGTCGCCCGAGCTCAGCGATCCGACGCTGCAGCGCCTCGGCGGGGATCAGGATTCGATCGATCAGATGCTCGCACCCCCAGCGCGTAGAGGTTTCCACCAGGGTCTCCATCCTCCGGCCTCCGGTCCAGGATCCGCCGCTGATCCCGCCCGAAGCGGGGCCAGGGGCGGAGCTTATGGCTGCTCCCGCGGGACCACGTGGCAGCGGCGGCAGCGGGCCTCGTAGGTCTCGCTCCCGCCGACCAGGATCACCGGATCCTCGTAGCGGGCGGGCCGCCCGTTGATGAGCCGCTGGGTTCGGGTGGCCGGGGCCCCGCAGACCACGCAGATCGCATGGAGCTTATCCACCCGTTCCGCCTGGGCCATCAGCAGCGGCATCGGCCCGAACGGCTCGCCCCGGAAATCCATATCCAGCCCGGCCACGATCACTCGGATCCCCCGCTCCGCCAGCTCTTGGACTACGTCGGCGATCTCCCAGTCGAAGAACTGGGCCTCGTCGATGCCCACGACGGTGGTCCCCGGCTGAAGGTGCTCCAGGATCGCCCGGGCGTGGGGGACCGGGATCGCCTCGATGTCGAGGCCGTTGTGGGAGCGGACTCTCTCTGTGCCGTAGCGGGTGTCGATCAGGGGCTTGAACACCTGGACCTGCTGGCGGGCGATCTGGGCACGTCGCAGGCGGCGGATCAGCTCCTCGGTCTTCCCGCTGAACATGCATCCGCAAATCACTTCCACCCATCCGGTCCGCGCGGGCTCCATACCTGAAGTCCTCCCGATCGTTGGAGGGATAGCCCTTCCCATCCCGAGCGGCGCGCCCCTGGCCAAGCGGGGGGAGAGAGCCCTCCCCTCGCCAAAAGCGATGCGAGCGGGCCACTCCTAGACCCGCTCGCATCGTCTCACTCGCCCTCGGCCTCCTCGAGGGTCTCGAGGAGCTCCGTCGGCTCCTCCACGATCTCGATCACCGCCTGCTTGCGCTTGCGGCGCTGTTTCCGCTCCGCCCGGGCCTTCAGGTAAGCCTCGTCGCGGGCGCTCAGGCGCCGCACAAACCGATCCACCTGGCCCTCTTTGTCGACGATCCGCTGCTCGCCGGTGAAGAACGGATGGCATTTCGAGCACACGTCCGTCCGGATCACCGGGACCGTCGCGCCGGTGGTCCAGGTGTTGCCGCAGGCGCAGATCACCTGGGCGTTGGGATACCACGTGGGATGGATCCCGGGTTTCATCGTTCCCCTCCGTTCCGCGCCGCGCCGTCGGGGGCGGGGGGCTCCGGATACACGCTCACCCGCTTCCGGCCCCCGCGCGCGAACTCGAAGCGCACGTAGCCGTCGATCAGGGCGAAGAGGGTGTAATCGCGGCCCATCCCCACGTTCCGGCCAGGGTAGATGCGGGTGCCGCACTGGCGGACCAGGATGTTCCCCGCCCGCACGAACTGGCCGTCGAACCGCTTGACGCCGCGGCGCTTGGATTCGCTATCCCGTCCGTTGCGGCTGGCGCCGCCGCCTTTCTTGTGGGCCATGTCGCCTCCTTTCGCCTCACGCCGGGGCGCCGGCCTCGATGGCGTCGATCCGCAGGACCGTGTAGGTCTGGCGGTGGCCCTGCTTGCGCCGGTAGCGCTTGGCGCCCGGCCGGTATTTCAGGACGATGATTTTTTCGCCTTTCACATGTCCCAGCGCGGTGGCCCGCACCCGGGCCTCCGGCACCACGGGGCGGCCGATCCGAACCTGCTCTCCCTCCCCGACCATCAGGACCCGGTCAATCTCCACCGCCGCGCCGGCTGGGACGGGGAGCTTCTCCACTTGGATCTGATCGCCCACCTTCACGCGGTATTGATGCCCACCGATCTCGATCACAGCGAACACGATAGAACCTCCGGTGGAGCGCTGAGCCTGCCCTTCGAGGGGATGAAAAAAGGCCGCCGCGGGCGGCCCTTCCGGTCGGACTGGCTGCGGGGGGAGGACTCGAACCTCCATACCCGGATCCAGAGTCCGGTGTGTTGCCCCTTACACCACCCCGCAGGGCCGTTCTTCATTTTACACAGGGCATGCGACTCCGGTCAAGCCAAGGCGAAGGGGCCCGGTGCGGCGCGCTTCGAAGACATGCCCTGGAATGAGGCTCCGGCTCGTTCGATCTTCTCCTCAGAGGATAGGCCTCCGGGCCCGGCGCTGTCGGCGCGCTGGGCGAGCGATCAGGCGGTGGCGGCGTCCTCCACTCGCTAAAATGGATCCGGGGGGACAGGGATGGCGCAAGGCGGACGGCCGGGGGAT
>JBEPYX010000340.1:0-2821 GCA_041641155.1 Thermoflexus sp. | reverse complement strand
CCCCGGCATCGGATCGGAGAGCACGCCGCGGGGCTTGTAGAGGACGAAGCCCATGACAGGAGGGATCCGGATGCGTCGCCCATCCACCCGGATCTCGTCCCGCTCCGGGTCCGCGCTCATCCCCAGGCGGGCGGGGACGCCGTTCACCGTCACCCGCCCCTGTTGGATCCATGCCTCACATGTTCGCCGGGAGCCCAGCCCGGCCCGCGCCAGGATCTTCTGCAAGCGTTCCCGTGTCATGGAACCGTCGCCGGGTTCAGAAGGCTTAATCTCCAGGCCAGCTTCTCCACCCCATCGGTGCCGCGGATCCGAACCCGGGGCCACAGGAAGCGATTCTCCAAGCGCTCGTCAGCCCCGTAGTGGGTGGTCACAGCCCCCCAAAACTGATACCCGTCCAGAAACCGGATCAGATGGGCATCGTAATCCGAAGAGGGATAAGCGAAGAAGCGCACCGGGCGACCGGTGTGGGCCTCGATGGACTGCTTTCCTCCGATCACATGATAAAAGAGAAACGC
The DNA here is from genome assembly GCA_041641155.1 of Thermoflexus sp. Classification (GTDB taxonomy): domain Bacteria; phylum Chloroflexota; class Anaerolineae; order Thermoflexales; family Thermoflexaceae; genus Thermoflexus. The sequence continues at coordinate 2,306 of JBEPYX010000340.1, read as the reverse complement.
ATCGTCCCGCCCGCTGAGGGGGATGTGTTCCCGGCCGTGGAGCTGGATGTCCATCCCCGCCGCGCTCATCTCCCGGATCTGCTCCCACGACAGATAGCGGGGGTCCCCCGCGTCGGCGCGGCCGGTCAGCACAAAGAACGTGCCCCGAAAGCCGTAGCGCAGGAGCATCGGGAACGCCTCCTCGTAGGCGTCCCGGTAGCCATCGTCGAACGTCAGCACGATCGGCCGCGGGGGCAGCGGATGGCCCTGGGTGAGGTGGAGGATGAGATCGCTGAGCGAGACGGTCTCGTAGCCGGCATGGCGCAGGTATTGAAGGTGCGCTTCGAACATCGGCGGCCGAACCGAGAGATCCAGGCGGTAACGGTCGGCCCCCGGGGGAGGGTTCGAAATGTAGTGATACATCAGGATGGGGACATGGAGGGCCCGCGGCACGCCGTCGCCCGGCGGCAGGGGCTCCTGGAAGAACGGAACGGAGGGCGCCGGGGCGGTGGGGCTCGGGGCGGCAGGGGCCGGCGCGGAAGTGGCGGGCGAGGCCATGGGGGTCAACGAGGGGCGTCCCTCCGATGCCGCCTCCGGAGAGGGGAGAGACCTCAAAGCCCGTGGGGCCTCCGGGAGGAGGCGAGGGGAGCGCCCCCATATCGAGGCCCCTGCGGCACAGCTCCCGGCCAGCACCGCCGCGGCCGTCCACACCCCTAGCGCGGGGATTCCAAATCTGCGTCGTCCTCGCCGGTCCATCGCCTCCTCGGAACAAGAAACCCCGCATCCCATAAGGAAAGTCGGGATGCGGGGGAGGTGCCCCCGAGGGGATTCGAACCCCTGATCTCCGCCTTGAAAGGGCGGCGTCCTAGGCCTCTAGACGACGGGGGCATATCGTTGTTTATTATATCACAAAGCCGATTTTGCGCCCATGCCGCCGATCCTCCTCATCCCTCCCATCCCGGACCCGAGAAGATGCGTGCCGTCCACCCTGGCTCCCTCCTCCTCTTTCCCCGCCCGGCCGGGGAGCGCTTCCTCCAGCGCCTCCCCGTCCCCTTTCGCCCGCCCATCCCATACCGTTGACCATCGGGGTGGATTGGGCACCCCAAGCTCCCCAAGGGAATGGGTGACTGCCCGCCCATACTGGCGGCCGCGCATCCCCATCCCGCGCAGGCTCCCTTCCCCTTCCAGCGCCCCGGCCAGTCACATCCCTCAAATCGCCGCCAGGGGGGACATTCGGCCTCGGCGATCTCGAGGATCGGGCACCTTCTCCAGACGCCCCAATATGCGATCCGCATGCCTTCTGCCCAACATCACCACCGCCTCTTGCCCGCTGGCTCTTACACAGTGGCCATGTTTTATTACCTCGCTAGAACTTTGAAAAGCCCTGGCCCTCCAGTCCCAATCCTTGACCGCTGCCCCTCAAGCGGTTAAAATTGTCGAAGTATTATACTCTCGGAGGGTCAGCGGCGATGGCTAGATCGACGACGGTCCAGACGTTGCCGGTCGGTTATTTGCCCCTTGCCTTCCTTGGGGTCGTCGGCACGACGGCGACCCTGACGGCCCTGCGTCTTCTGGGGTTCGACCTTCAGACGGCCGGACGTCCCCTCGGCCTTCATGACCCCGCTCTTTTTCGGGTGGTGCTTTACAGCCTCTGGGCTGCCACTACCGCCCTCGTTCTGGTCGGGATCCTGCGCCAGCGCGGCTTTGGCCCTGAGGCCCTCGGCTGGCAGGGAACTCTGGACGTCCGGACGGCGGCCACAGCGGCCGCGTTTGCGGCCGCTGCGGTGGTGCTCTGGTTGCCAGTGGACGCGGTTCGGCAGGCGCTGGGCGTCCCCCTTTACTGGGACCCGGCCCAGCGGGGGTTTATCCGGCCGACGACGATCTGGGAGTTTGTGGCCGCCGGGGTGGCTGGTCTCATCCTCGTGCCGCTGGCCGAAGAAACCATCTTTCGGGGCTTTGTCCTGCAGGCCCTCGTCGCCCGGCTTGGGGTCTGGCAGGGGCTGCTGGTGCACAACGCACTCTTTGCCCTCTACCACGGCGGGATCGGCCCCGGCCTGCCCCTGTACATCTTCGTTTGGTCGTTCTTTCCGGCCCTGCTCTTGATCCGCCACCGGAGCCTCTACCCGGCGATCCTCATGCACGTCCTCAACAATGTCTGGGTGGACCTCCTTATGCCGCTCCTGTTCGGTTAAAAGCCCCCATGGCGGCCCCGCCCGGGGCCGATACCCGGGGATTTCCCTTCTCCGGACGAGAGGCTGGTGGGTGGCCCGCCTTATCGCGGATCGCGTGCAAGCGGAAAAGGGGCGCGGGCGGATCGAGCGGCGGGA
>JBEPYX010000339.1:0-2833 GCA_041641155.1 Thermoflexus sp. | reverse complement strand
AAGACCAGCTCGTCGTGGACCTGCATGATCATCCGGGCGCGCAGGCCGTGCTCCTGGAGCGCCCGGTCGATCCGGATCATGGCCAACTTGATGAGGTCAGCGGCGCTGCCCTGGATCGGCGCGTTGATGGCCTCGCGCTCCGCCTTGCGGCGGACCGCCTCGGGGAGCCGGCGGGGGGGCTGGCCCGGTCCGGCGGGCATGAGCTCCGGGAAGTAGCGGCGCCGCCCCAGCAGGGTCTCCACATACCCCTGCCGGGCGACCTGCGCTTTCACGGCCTCGATGTAGGCCTTCACCCGCGGGAAGGCAGCGAAATATTGCTGGATGAACCGCTCCGCCTCGCGCCGGGAGATCCCCAGCTGTTGGGCCAGGCCGTGGGCGCTCATCCCATAGATCAGCCCGTAGTTGATCCGCTTGGCGAAGTTGCGCTGCTCCTCGGTCACCTGATCCATAGGGATCCCGAAGGCCTTCGCCGCCGTGGCCCGGTGGATGTCCTCCCCCGCCTGGAACGCCGCGATCAACCCGGGGTCCCTCGTGATGTGCGCCAGGATGCGCAGCTCGATCTGGGAGTAATCGGCCGAGAGGAGGACCGAGCCGGGCGGGGCGATGAACGCCCGGCGGATCTGCCGGCCCAGCTCCGTGCGGATCGGGATGTTCTGGATGTTGGGATCGCTGGCCGAGATCCGCCCCGTCACCGTCCCGGTCTGGTGATAGATGGGGTGGATCCGCCCAGTGGCCGGGTGGATCATGCGGGGCAGCGCGTCCACATAGGTGCTCTTCAGCTTGGCCAGCTGCCGGTATTCCAGGATGAGCTCAATGACCGGATGCGTCCCCCGCAGGCTCTCCAGCACCTCGCTGGAGGTCGAATACATCCCGGTCCCCGTCCGCGGGACATTGACTGTCGGCAACTGCAGCTTTCCGAACAGCGCATCGGAGAGCTGGCGGGGGGAATCCAGGTTGAAGGCATACCCCACCCAGCGATAGATCTCCTGGGCCAGGACCTGGATCCGCCGCTCGAACTCCTTGGACATCTGCTGCAGGAAGGGGACGTCGATCCGGATGCCGGCCAGCTCCATGCGGACCAGGACGGGGATGAGGGGGATCTCGATCTCGGTGAAGAGCTTCCACAAGCCCTGCCGGCGGAGCTCCTCCTCCTGGACGCGGGCGATGCGCAGGGTGAGGTCGGCGTCGGCGGCGGCGTAGGGGGCGGCAGCGGAGACCGGGACGTCGGCGAAGGACCGCTGGCCCCGGCCCTTCCCGATCAGCTGCTCGATGGTGGTCATCTCCACGCCCAGCCGAAGCCACGCCACGTGCTTGAGGCTGAGCCCGTATGCCGAGGGGTTCAGCACCCACTCGGCGACCATCGTGTCGAAGGCCAGGCCCTGCGCCTCCACCCCATGGCGGGCCAAGACGAGCAGATCGAACTTGGCGTGGTGGCCGACCTTCGGGCGCCCCGGATCGCTCAGGATCGGCCGCAACGCTTCCAGGACGCGGGCGAGGGGCAGCTGCGGCGAACCGTCCCGATGGCCGACCGGGACGTAATAGCCCCGGCCCTCCTCCACCGCGAAGGAGAGGCCGACCAGGCCCGCCGACATCGGATCCAGGGCGTCGGTCTCCACATCGAAGGCGAAGCGCGGCGCCCGCTCCAGGGCCTCGCACAGAGCGGCCAGCCCTGCCTCATCGGTGACCACCGTCGCCGCCGTCGGGTGGGGAAGGTGCTCGGTCCGCAGGGGCGGCACCGTGAGGGGCTGGATCACCGCCGGCCCCGCTGGCTCGGGGAACAGGGTGGCCTGGGTGAACGGCCTCGGGGCCTCCCGCTCGCCCGACGCGGGCTCCGCCGGGGCCGCGCCGTTGGGGAGCCGCTGCATCAGGCTTCGGAACTCCAGCTCCTGGAACAGGGCCAACACGGCCTCCCGGTTATACCGCCCCACCCGACAGGCCTCCCAATCCACGGCGATGGGGACATCGGTGCGGATCCGCACCAGCTCCCGGCTCAGGAAGGCCTGCTCCCGGCCGGCCTCCAGCAGGCGGCGCACCCGTTCCGGCTGGATCTCCGACAGGTGGGCATAGATGTTCTCCAGCGACCCATAACGCTTGAGGAGCTCCGTCGCCGTCCGCTCCCCGATCCCCCGCACCCCCGGGATGTTGTCGCTAGGGTCGCCGGTGAGGGCCTTCAGGTCCACCAGCTGGTGAGGCTCCAGGCCGTAGCGCTCGCGGATGGCCTCCACATCGTAGATCACAACATCGTCGAAGTGACGGCGCGAGGTGAGGACCCGGATCCCCGGCTGGATCAGCTGGAAGGCGTCCGTGTCGCCGGTGACGATCAGGACCTCCAGGCCGCGCTGAAGGGCCTGATGGGCCACCGTACCGATCACGTCATCGGCCTCGTAGCCCTCCGCCATCAACTTGGGGATGGCGAAGGCCTCGATGATCTGATGGATGCGGGCCAGCTGGGCGTCGAAGTCTGAAGGCCGCTCGACCCGCGTCGCTTTGTATTCCGCAAATGTCTCGTGGCGGAACGTTCGCCCCACATCGAAGGCCACCGCTATATACGTCGGGCGGTATTCACGCCAGACCTTCAGGAGCATCGAGGTGAAGCCGTAGACCGCATGGGTCGGCTCCCCCCTGCGGGTCTGAAGGCCCTGGCGGAGCAGGGCGTAATACGCCCGATAGGCCAGGGAATGCCCGTCCACCAGCACCACGAGCGGCGCCATCATCCCCCCTCCGGTCTCCACCGAACCCGCCATCCCAATCCGGGCAGTCCTGAGACCATTATAAATGTAGCCGCTCCTCTGTCCGCCGTGCCTGGCCGATCCCCCCTTCGGACGGATCACCG
>JBEPYX010000338.1:0-2834 GCA_041641155.1 Thermoflexus sp. | reverse complement strand
GAGCTGACGGAGCTCCTCTCCTGGGCCGATGAGTTCCGACGCCTGCAGGTCTGGGCCAACGCCGATTACCCCCGGGACGCCCGCAAGGCCCGAGAGTTCGGGGCCGAGGGCATCGGCCTGGCCCGCACCGAGCACATGTTCTTCGAGGCCGACCGCCTCCCCTATGTGCGCCAGATGATCCTCCACGCCCCGGAGGCCCAACGCCTGCTGGACCAGCTGCGCGTGGCCCAGCAGGCGGCCCAGCTCCGCCCCGATGATCCCAAGGCCCGCAAGGACCTCCGGGAGGCGGAGCGGGCCGTCCGGACCTCGAAGGCGGTCAAAGCCTACCGCAAGGCCCTGGATCGTCTCCTGCCGGTCCAGCGCAAGGATTTCGAGGGCCTCTTCGAGGCGATGGACGGCCTGCCGGTGATCATCCGCCTCATTGACCCGCCGATGCACGAGTTCCTGCCGCGCTATGAGGAGCTCCTGGCGGAGGTGGTGGAGCTGCGGACCCGTCTGGAGGAGCGGCGGCGGATCAAAGGCTACCGCCCGCGCAAGGGCGAGAAGTCCCTCCGGGAGATGGAGGCGGAGCTGGCTGAGAAGGAGGCGCTCCTGCGGGCTGTCAACGCCCTGCGCGAGATGAACCCCATGCTCGGCCTGCGTGGGATCCGCCTGGGCATCCTCTACCCGGACATCATCCGCCTCCAGGTGCGGGCCATCTTCGAGGCGGCATGCAATGTGAAGAAGCGAGGCATCGTCCCGAAGCCGGAGATCATGATCCCCCTCAGCGCGGATGTGAAGGAGCTCCAGATCGTGCGGGGGATCGTGGACGAGGTGGCCCGCGAGGTCATGGCGCGGGAGGGGATGGAGATCGAATACAAGTTCGGGACCATGATCGAGGTCCCGCGGGCGGCCCTGCTGGCCGGCGAACTGGCCCAGGTGGCCGAGTTCTTCTCCTTCGGGACCAACGACCTCACCCAGACGATCTGGGCCATCAGCCGGGACGACGCCGAGGGGAAGTTCCTCCTGCGTTACCTGGAGGAGAAGATCCTCCCGGAGAACCCCTTCCAGGTGCTGGACCGCAAGGGCGTGGGGCGGGTGATGCAGATCGCCGTGGAGGAGGGCCGCCGCACGCGGCCGGACCTGGAGGTTGGCATCTGCGGGGAGCACGGCGGGGATCCCGCCTCCATTGAGTTCTGCCACGAGATCGGGCTCAACTACGTCAGCGCCTCCCCCTACCGGGTCCCGGTGGCCCGGCTCGCGGCCGCCCAGGCCGCGCTGAAGGCGCGCGCCGCCCGCATCGAAACCCGCTGATCCGCCCGCCGGCCGCGGGGGGTCACCTTCCCGCCCCCCGCGGCCGGGCATCTGTTCTTCTCCTTCCGGCAGCGCGATAACGGGACATCAGGAAACATCCCCTTCGCCGGACGAGGGCTCGCGGGCCTCCTCGATCCACAGCTCCTGGAACGGGCGGAGGACCCAGGGGCCAGTCGGGACCGGGATCTCCTCGCCGTCCACTCGGGCGCGCGCAGCAGCGAACCCGTGGAGGCGTAGGGTGAGGGTCGCCCAGGGCCATGGGAGATCCCCCTCGCCAGCCCAGCGCACCCGCAGGCCCCTCCCCTCCCGCTCCACCCGGAAGCGATCCACCCGGTGCGGCCCGAAGCCGTCCCCCGCATCCTGATACAGAACCCCCTCCCCTTCTGACCCTGTGTAGAGATGCAGGGTCAGGCCGTTCTCCGCCATCGGCAGGATACCTCCGGCGCGGACGAACACCGGGATGCGCTCGAGGGGGGCCTCGACCTCTACCCTCCCTGGGCCGATGAACCGCCGATCGCTCCAAAAGTCATACCACTCTCCGGCGGGGAGGTACACCGTCCGCGCGCGTGCACCTTCCTCCAGGATCGGCGCCACCAGCAGGACAGGCCCCAACTGGAAGGCGTCCTCGATCCCCCACAGATCGGGGTCGCTCCCATCGGGCCAGAACAGCGGCCGCACGAGGGGCGCACCGGTCTGCGCCGCCTCCCAGGCGAGGGTGTAAAGATAGGGCATCAGGCGAACCCGCAGGCGGAGGAACTCCCGGGCGATGGAGAGGATCGGCTCCCCGAACGCCCACGGCTCCCGCCGGGGCGTCCCCTTCGCCGCGTGGTTCCGGAAGAGCGGCATGAAGGCCGCCATCTGGAACCAGCGGATGAACAGCTCCGCCGAGGGCGCGCCGCTGAACCCTCCGATGTCCGGCCCCGTGTAGGGGATCCCGGAAAGCCCTAGCCCGATCACCGTCGCGAGGGTCTGCCGCAACGCGGCCCACGTGCTCTCCGTGTCGCCGGTCCAGCTCCAGGCGTAGCGCTGGACGCCCGCCCAGCCCGATCGGGTGAGCAGGAACGGCCGCCGATCGGGCCGCCCCCGTCGCATGGCCTCCCATGCGGCCCGGCTCATCAGCAGGCCGTAGAGGTTGTGGGCCTCGCGATGGTCCCCGCCTCGCCCTTCCATCGCGTGAAGGACCGTCCGCGGGGGGGTGGGTTCCCCCCACGCCGCAAAGATGGTGGGCTCGTTCATGTCGAGCCAGAGGCCCGCCGCGCCCATCTCCACCAAGGCCTGGCTGTGCGCCCCCCACCACTCCCGGACCTCCGGATCGGTGAAGTCCGGGAAGGCGCACCACCCCGGCCAGACCAGCCCGCGGTAGATCCGCCCATCGGGCAACCGGCAGAAGGCCCCCCGCGCCTCCCCTTCCCGATAGACGGGATCCTCCGGGTCGATCTTCACGCCGGGATCCAGGATCAGGACCGTTCGGATCCCCTGCGCCTCCAGCTCCTGGAGGAGCCCGGGCAGATCCGGGAACCGCTCGCGGTCCACGGTGAACA
>JBEPYX010000337.1:0-2843 GCA_041641155.1 Thermoflexus sp. | reverse complement strand
CGAGGAGCGAAACCCATGGGGTTGGAAACCCGATCCAGGTTGTGGATCCTCAGCGTCCTGGCCTTTGCGCTCGCCGGATGCCGCGGCCTTCCTCTCCGGGAGCTGATCTTCATCACCCCGACCCCGGCTTCGGGCCAGGCGGCGATCGTCCCGGCAGCCCCCCTGCCGACCTTCCCCCCGATCCCAGCCGGGCTCGATGAAGAGGAGCAGCGCCTCATCGCTGTTTATCAGAAAGTCCTGCCCTCGGTGGTGAACATCGACGTGGAAGGGGTAGAGGCCTCGATCTTCGGAAGTGGATCCGGGTTCATCTATGACGCCCAGGGGCACATCGTCACCAACAACCACGTTGTCGAGGTGGCCCGGGAGATCTGGGTGACGTTTTACGACGGCACGGTGGCGAGGGCGCGCGTCGTGGGGCGGGACGTCTACAGCGACCTGGCGGTGATCCGGGTGGAGGCGCCCCCCGAGCTCCTGCGCCCTGCGGAGCTGGGGGACTCGGACACGCTGCGGGTGGGCCAGAAGGTGGTGGCCATCGGCAACCCCTTCGGCCTGCGGGGGACGATGACGCTGGGGGTGATCAGCGCCCTGGGCCGCGCCCTGGAAACCCCCACCCGTTTCCAGATCCCGGACGTCATCCAGACCGACGCGGCCATCAACCCCGGCAACTCCGGCGGTCCCCTGGTGGATCTCCAGGGGCGGGTGATCGGGGTCAACTCGGCCATCCGCACGGATCCGACGGTGGGTTCTGTCAACGTCGGCATCGGGTTCGCCATCCCGGTGAACACGGTGAAGCGGGTGGTGCCCCAGCTGATCCGGGAGGGCCGGGCCCGGTATCCCTATCTGGGGATCACCTCCACCGGGGCGATCTCCCTGGCCGAGCTGCGGGCCCGGGGCTACGATGTGCCCACCACCCGCGGCGTCCTGATCCAGGAGGTCCCCCCCGACGGGCCGGCAGCCCGGGCAGGCCTGCGGGGCGGCACCCGAGAGGTTCAGGTGCGCGGGGTCCGCATCCGGCTGGGCGGGGACATTATCACCGCCATCGAGGGCCATCCGGTCGCCTCGTTCGACGATCTCGTCTCCTACTTGGTCAACCACACGGAGGTCGGCCAGACCGTGACGTTGACCATCCTGCGGGACGGGCGGGAGCAACAGGTCCGGGTGACCCTCGGGGAGCGGCCCTCGCCGGAGGAATGAAATGAGAGGAAACGGTTGAGGATTCTGGCGCGCGCCTTCGGCGCGCTGCCGTACCCTACCCCATCTGGAGCCGGAAGGCGCGGAGGCGAGACAGCCGCCCTCGGCGCAGAACTCAGCTCAAGCGCCCGTGAAAAAGGAGCGTGGAACCCAATGCGGCGCCTGTTTTGGCTTCCTCTATTTGGTGTGGTGTTGCTGATCGTCGCGTGCGCGGCGGCCACCGCCGGCGTTGTCCTGTGGGCCCACGCGGCGCTGACGTCGTCCCCTGGGGCGGTTGGGTCGTCCCGATCCGCCGGCGCCCCGGCCTCCCCAACCCCCCGCGCGGCGCCCCTCCCCCTGGGGGCCCTCGCCGAGGCCCGAGCGGTGGAGGCCGCGTTCATCGCCGTCTACGAACGGGTCAGCCCGTCGGTGGTCCACATCACAACCCGGGCGACCGCCTTCGATCTGTTCCGTGGTCCGATCTATCAGGAAGGCACTGGTTCCGGGTTCGTGTGGGACGCCGAGGGGCACATCGTGACCAACAACCACGTGGTGGAAGGGGCGGACCAAATTGAGGTTGTCCTCGCGGATGGCACCGCCGCCCCCGCCGTGCTCGTGGGAGCGGATGCCTACAACGACCTGGCCGTGCTTCGGATCCGCGTGCCCCGGGACAAGTTGCAACCGGTGACTTTAGGGGATTCGGCGTCGTTGCGGGTGGGCCAGTGGGTGATCGCCATCGGCAACCCGTTCGGACTGGATCGCACGATGACGGTGGGGATCATCAGCGCCCTGGGCCGGACCCTGGAGCTTTCCGATCGGCCGCTGGGCGAGGTGATCCAAACGGATGCGGCCATCAACCCGGGCAACTCCGGGGGGCCGCTGCTGGACCTGGACGGGCGGGTGATCGGGATCAACACAGCCATCCGCTCCCCCAGCGGGGGCTCCGTCGGCATCGGCTTTGCCATCCCCGTGAACACCATCCGGCGGGTGGTCCCCGAGCTGATCGCCCGGGGCCGATACCCCCATCCCTGGCTGGGCGCCTCGTTTTTCGAGATCACGCCGGCCTTCGCCCAGGCCTTCCGCCTCCCTGTGGATCACGGCCTCCTGACGATCCGGGTGGTGCCCGGGGGGCCGGCGGATCGGGCGGGGCTGCGCGGGGCGACCCAGCGGGTCAGCACCCGCTTCGGGGACGTCTTCCTGGGCGGGGATATCATCACGGCCATTGACGATCGCCCCCTGCGGCGGGTGGACGACCTCGTGATCTACCTAGAGAACCATAAACGGGTAGGGGATCCCGTGACGCTCTCCATCCTGCGCGACGGCCGTCCGCAGACCCTGACGGTGACGCTCGGGGAGCGGCCGGTGGAATGATCCCGTCGGACTGTTCGGGAGGTGAAGACGATGCGGGAGGGCCGGACTTACGTGGTCGAGGTGGTTGACGAGGACGAGCCGCGCTACCGGATCGGGACGGTCGCTGCGATGGTCCAGCTACATCCCCAGACGATCCGGTATTATGAGTCCATCGGCCTGATCTCCCCCCGGCGGGTCCGCGGCCGGGTGCGGCTGTATTCGGAGCGGGATGTGGCGCGGCTGCGCCAGATCGTGGAGCTGACGCGGCTGGGCGTCAACCTGGCTGGGGTGGAGATCATCCTCCGCCTACGCGAGCAGATCGC
>JBEPYX010000336.1:0-2846 GCA_041641155.1 Thermoflexus sp. | reverse complement strand
CGCAATCCGGCTGATGGTCTCTCGCGCCGCGGCCCGCAGGATCTCCCCCATCTGCCGCTCCAGCGGGTGAGCGCCCATCGAGCTGATCATCACGACCAGGGCGACATCGCCCACGCGCAGCCTCCCGACGGGCGGGATCATTGAACGATGCCCCCGCCCCAACATGCCCGTCCTCCTCCGGAACGTCAACCCCATCGCCGCGCCCATCCTGGGAGCCCATTGGGCTCGCTCACTGACACAAGCCTGTGCGGGTAGAATCGAAACCGACAGACCGGAAGGGCGCAACCCGGCGGCCCCGATGCTCGCCGGCGATCTCCTAAACTTCGGAGGCCTCCATGACGGCTCTCGCGCGAGGCGCTGCGACCACCTGGCCCCAATGGATCGCCCTGAGCCTTTACGGGCTTGCCTTGACGATGAGCATCAACGTGGTGGACCCGCCGTGGCTCAGCCAGAAGGCCAGCCAGCTGGCCGGGCCCGGCTGGCAGAACACCCTCTTGGGCAGCGTAACCTTCATCGGCCTGATCTGGGCCGCCCTCGTCCAGCCGATCTTCGGCGCCTGGAGCGATCGGGTCCGCAGCCCATGGGGGCGCCGCAAGCCGTTCCTCTGGCTGGGCAGCCTGTTCCTGTTCCTGGCCCTGGCGCTCCTGGTCGCCGCCCCCTCGGTGCCCCTGCTCGTCCTCGCCCTGCTCCTGACCCAGACCTTCTCCAACATGGTGCAGGCCGCCTACCAGGGGCTGATCCCCGACCATGTCCCGGAGGCGCAGCGGGGGCGGGCCTCCGGGATCAAGGGCATGATGGAGCTGCCGGCGGCGATCATCGGCCCGCTGATCGCCGGCTACTTCCTGGGCCGGGGGCAGATCTGGGGTCCTTACGGCGTCCTGCTGGCCGTTTACCTCATCGTGGGCCTGATCACCGCGTTCGCCGTCCCTTCCCAGGCCCTCGCGGCGCCGCCGGCCCGCCACCTGGGGTGGATTTACCGGGTCGAGTGGGACCGCGCCCCGACCTTCGCCTTCTGGCTGGCCCACCGCCTGATGTTCTGGTGGGCCGTGGTCACCCTGCGCACCTTCCTCATCTTCTTCCTCCGGGACACGATGGGCTTGACGATAGAACAGGCTCAGGCCTTGAACGGCACCCTCTCGGCGATCCTGGGGGCGATGGTCCTGCTGCTGCTGGTCCCCTCTGGCGCGCTGGCGGATCGCTGGGGCGTGCGGCCGTTGCTTTTGGGGGCGGGGATCTTCGCTGGCCTGGGCACCTTCGGCTTCCTCGGCGTCTCCCAGCTCGTCGGGCGGCCGGAGCTTCCGGCTCTGGTCGCCGCCGCGCTGATCATCGGCATCGGAGTCGCCCTATTCATGGCTGCCAGCTGGGCTTGGATCACGCGCATTGTGCCCTCAGATGAGGCGGCCCGCTACCTGGGGCTGGGGAACATCGCCACGGCCGTCGGCAGCGCCCTCGCCCGCCTGAGCGGCCCGGCCATTGATGCCGTGAACCGGGCGACGGGCAGCCTGCTGGGCTACGACCTGATCTACGGCCTCGCGGGCCTGCTCTTCCTGGGCAGCCTGTTCCTGGCGCGCCCTCCCGTCCATCCCCGCGCGCACGCGTGAAGGCGTCCCGCCCCGATCGCTTCCCTCGGCAGATCTCGCGCCGGGCCGCGGGGGATGGGGGGAAAGACCGCCTCGGACATTCTGGTAAAATGAGTCCACAGCCGGGGGTCCCCTCACGCCGCCTGGGGATACAGAGGAAGGGACGGAAACGGCGATGCGCTGGCGGGAGTGGATGCAGGCGCTCCCTGAACGGCTGAAGATGCACCTGCCCCCGGAGCTCCACGGATTCCGCTGGTCGGCCCGGCCATGGCTGGTCCAGGTCTATTACCGGGACCCCGCTTTCCACTATGAGGTCTGGCATCTGGGGGAACGGCGGGGGCGGATGGAGGTCGGCCTGCACTTCGAGAGCCGTGACCCGGTGCGGAACCGATCCGCCCTGGAAACGGCCCGCGGCCACATTTGGGAGATCCGGGAGCGCCTGGGGCCCTACGTGGAGGCCGAGCCCTGGGATCGCGGATGGACGAAGGTCTTCGAAACCCATCCCCTCCCATCCCCAGACCCGGAGAGCCTGGATCGCTTCGCACGGCGCCTGGCCCTCTGGATCCAGACGCTGGAGCCGATCCTCACCGGCCTGCGGGCCGATGCCCGCTCCCAGTCCCGTGGGGAGAGCGATCGCCGACGATGAACCTCGCGCCCGCTTTCCTGGAGGAACTGAACCCGAGCCAGCGGGAGGCGGTCACAGCCCCCGACGGACCGATCCTGGTGCTGGCTGGCCCGGGCAGCGGGAAGACCCGCGTGCTGACCTACCGGATCGCCTACCTGCTGACAGCCCGCCGCGTCCCCCCCTTCCAGATCCTCGCGGTCACTTTCACCAACAAGGCGGCGGACGAGATGCGCGCGCGGCTGGAGGCGCTCTTCGAAGATCGCGTCGCGGATCTCACCCTGGGGACGTTCCACGCGGTCTGTGCCCGCTTCCTGCGGCGGGAGGCCCCCCGGCTGGGCCTGAATCCCCAGTTCGTGATCTACGACGAGGAGGACCAGCTGGAGGCCGTCCGCCAGGCGCTGCGGGATCTCAACCTAGACGAGAAGCGCTATCGGCCCGGGGCCCTACGGGCGGCCATCTCCCGGGCCAAGAACGAGTTCATCCGGCCCGACGCCTACCCGATCCGCACCTACTTCGACGAGATCGTCGCCCGGGTTTACAGCCGCTACGAGGAGCGCCTGCGGGCTGCCGATGCCTTGGACTTCGACGACCTCCTCCTGCGCGCGGTCGAGCTGTTCGAAACCCAACCGGACGTCCTGGCC
>JBEPYX010000335.1:232-2849 GCA_041641155.1 Thermoflexus sp. | reverse complement strand
CTCCGGCATCTTCGTGGGCTTCCAGAAGACCGACACCCGATCGCATCTGGGCACCCTGCGGGATTACCTGGCCCGCACCCACATCGCCTTCTCCGAACGGCTGGACATCGGGAAGGTGCTAGAGAAGCCGAAATAAAGGAGGAGGCCGGATGGGCCCGTGCGGGAAGCGCGGGCCCATCCCTTCGATTCTCCTGGCGAGGGACTTCGAATGACACAACCGTCTATCGCTTTGTCCATTGTAGAGACGCAGGAGCGGCCCATCCCCGCCGTGGCGGTCGAGGACCTCTGGTTCGCCTATCGGGAGGGGACATGGATCCTGAGGGGAGTGAACCTCCAGGTCCCGTCGGGCGGCTTTTGGGCGATCATGGGCCCCTCCGGCGCGGGCAAGACCACCCTCATGCGGATCCTGGCCGGGCTGCTTCCCTTCTCCCGCGGCTGGGTTTCCCTGTGGGGAGAGCCGTTGCCCCGCCAGCCCGAGGCGGCGCTGCGGCGGATCGTGGGCTACATCCCCCAGCAGCTCGGGCTGGTGCGGGGGCTGACGGCGCTGGAGAACGTGCTCCTCGGATCCCTGGCCCGCCACGACGGCTGGGGGACGGTCCTGGGGTTCTTCCCCCGGGCCGAGGTGGAACGGGCCCGGGAGCTGCTCGCCAGCCTGGACCTGGCGGACAAGGCCGATGAGAAGGTCTTCCGCCTCAGCGGCGGCGAGCGCCAGCGAGTGGCCATCGCGCGGACCCTGATGCAGGACCCGCGGTTGATCCTGGCCGATGAGTTCGTCTCCGACCTCGACCTCCCCCGCGCGGCCCAGGTGCTGGCCTGGGTCCGCCGCATGGCCCAGGAGCGGGGGCTGACGGTGATCCTCAACCTCCACGAACTGCAGCTGGTTCAGGAGTTCGCGGACCACGTGGTCATCCTGCGGGAAGGCCAGGTGGTGTTCGATCGCCCCGCAATGGATTTAAACTGGCCGTTGTTCCGGGAGCTCATGCAAGGGAAGCGCTGAGATGGGGGTGAAGCGCCTGACGATGGACGGAACCATCCATCGCCTGGAACGGCGCCGATGGCGGGAGCTGGCGCTGGGCCTGGGGGGGCTGGCCGTGTCGGCCGGGCTGCTCCAGGGGATGGGCTTTTTCGAGGTTGGGCGGCTGATCCACGGCGCCGTCAACCTCGCCCGCTTCGCCCGCGAGATGTTCCCGCCGGACCTCGGGATCCTCCCCACCATCGCCGGCGCCCTCCTGGAGACCCTGCAGATGGCGCTGGCAGGGACCATGCTCGGCTTCCTTTTCGCCTTCCCCTTAGGGGTGCTGGGGTCCCGGACCCTGTTCCCCGCCGGCGTCGTGGCCGGGATCCGTCTCCTCATCGCCGCCATCCGGACCGTCCCCTCGTTGCTCTGGGCGGTGCTGATGGTCATCGTGGTCGGCCTGGGGCCGCTGGCGGGGACCCTGGCGCTGGCGTTCTACACGGTGGGCTATCTGGCCAAGCTCTACGCGGAGCTGTTCGAGCATATCGATCCGGAGATCCTGGAGGCCATGCGCGGGGTGGGAGCGAAGCGCCGCCACCTGATCCGCTTCGTCCTCTGGCCGGAGAGCGCCAACGCCATCCTCAGCCAGCTGCTCTTCATGCTGGAATACAACGTGCGGGCCTCCACAGTGCTGGGCCTGGTGGGCGCGGGGGGCATCGGGTTCTACATGCAGATTTACCTCAGCACGATGGCCTATGCCCGCCTGACCACCGTGCTCCTCGCCGTGCTCCTCCTGGTCCTGGCGATGGACGCCTTGAGCGCGTGGGTCCGGCGGCGTTACCTACTGCATCCGTAGTCCGCGAGGGGGGCGCCTTCGGCGCCCCCCTCCGGCCCTACGATTCCCCCGACCAGGCGGCCTCGAAGAACCCCCATTCCAGCTCCATCGCCGTGCGATAAAGGGCCCGCTGCGTCCCCTCCTCACCGGGAAGCCGGTCCAGCAGCCCCTCCAGTCGCCGGGCCAGCGCCTCGAAGTCAGGGCTGGCGTAGGCTTCCACCCACTCTCGATAGGGGCTTTGGGGATCCGTCCGAGGGCGGAGCGCTTGGCCCAGGTGGGCATAGAGGCGCATGCAGGGGGCCATGGCCGCCACGATGTGCCCAGGGGGCTCCAGGGCAGCCACCCGGAGAAGGAAATCCGTATACGCCCGCGTGGTCGGCGCCGGCGAGGGAGCCAGATCGATCCCCCAGCGGGCCGCGTAGCCCTGATGCAGGCTCAGTTCCTCGAACACCCCATTCAGCAGCTCCCGGAAGGCGGCCATCGCCTCCCGATCCGGAGCCTTGGCGAAGGCCAGGGCGTAGGCCCGCGCGAAGGCTTCCAGGAAGAACGCATCCTGCGCGATGTAGAAGGCGAACCGCTCCCGCGGGAGCGCCCCCGAGGCGATCCCCTGAACGAAGGGGTGCGCCTCGCAGGCCCGGACCAGGTCCTGACACGCCTCCCAAAACGCCAGAGCGCGTCCCATCGCTCCTCCCTGAAGATCTAAACGCGTGGACCAATCTTACCGGGCCGGGGCGACCCGGCCCCGGGCGAAGGCGATCGCCAGGTAGAGCAGGAAGGAAACCCCGAAGGTGGGGAAGGTAGCGCCCACGGCGGGGGCGAGGCGGGTG
>JBEPYX010000335.1:0-222 GCA_041641155.1 Thermoflexus sp. | reverse complement strand
GGCCCTCCCACCGGATAGGGGCCGGCTGATACAGATCCGCCTCTGTATAGGTGCGGCGGACCACGAAATAGTCCGCGGCCAGCACGCCGAAGAGGGGGACGAAGACAGTGCCGATGAGCAGCAGGAAGTTCTCATACTGGGCGATGGGGACGGTGAGGGCGAGCAGTAGGCAGAGGGCCCCGATGGCCGTCGCAAGGAACGCCTGTCGCGCCCGAGGCCAGA
>JBEPYX010000334.1:0-2852 GCA_041641155.1 Thermoflexus sp. | reverse complement strand
TAGGGGAGATGCTTGCGACGGCTCGGCCGCTTGGGGGCCAGGATCGAGGGAGCCGCGAGCGCCATCCCCCCCACGGCCAACCCGGCCAGGAGCAGGGTTAGGATCGGCACATACTCGAGCAGCGTCCCCGCCGGCATGGGTGCCTTTCCCATCGAGGCTTTTGTTCATTCTACCACAAGGGGAGGGGGTGTCAACCTTCTGTGCGTTTCGGAACAAAGGGCGAGGGCGCCCAGAAGGCCGATCGAGGGGATCCGATCGCCCCGCAGCCGGCGTCTCAAAGGAGCATCAGGAGCATGAGGAACCCCGTGAGGATGAGGACAAGGGCCCAAAGGAGATCCATATTCACCCACATCCGGCGCAGGATCGCCAGGCCGACCCATTCGTACACCGCCCAGGCGGCCAGTCCCATCATCAGCAGGGCCCCCAGGGTATGGACCGCCGACGCCCCCAGGGCGTTCCACAAGCTCCCGAGCAGCCAGACAGCGCCGGAGCTATACCCAGGGGCCACGCACAACGGCCCCAACAGGAGGGGCGCCAGCATCAGGCCGGCTCCGTGGCTGGAGGCCATCAGGGTCGACCAAACCACGAGCTCCCGAAACCCCACCCGGAGGCCCACCCAACGGGGATGCCGGGCGCGGATCCATCGGTAGATCCCGATGGCCAGCAGGGCCAAAGCGGCCCCGCCGCGCAACAGGCGAAGGGGCAGGAGTCCCTGGAGGAGGACCGTCGGGAGGGCCACCAGGCCGATCGCAAGGAAGTGGCCGATGGCGATAGGGACCAGAGCCTGCAGGAGCGCCCGCCGCGAGCGCTCCTGCAGGCCTAAGGCGAGGGCGAAGAGCCATCCCATCCCCGGGTTCAGGCCGTGATATATGCCCAGCCCGAAGAGCACCAGCCACGGCGCCACACCGTCCCCCACCCCGGCTCAGGGATAGCAGAAGGAGTCCGAAGAGGCGTCCCCGCCCTCCAACCGGACCTGATGGGCTCGGTAATCGCCGAACTCCACGAAGAACGCTGGATCCACCGTCAGCCCACCGTCCGGGCCCACGTCCACCTTAACTAGCCACCCCTGGATGCCATCCGGGTAGAAGATGGGATCCCACGGCAGGTAGAGGGAGTTCGTCACATACACCCGACGGCCATCCCGGCTGACCTCCACCATCTGCGGCCCTCCGTTCAGAGGCCGCGCCGGATCCCTCGGATGCGGCGCGCGGGCCACGATTCCCCCTAGGCGCACCGATCCCGTCAGCTTCGGATGGAAGGGGTCGGAGACATCGTATTGGCGGAGCTCCCCCGTGCCCCAGCATGACACATACAAGAAGCGATCGTCCAGGGAGAGATCGATGTCGGTCACCAGCGGGGGGACGGCTTTGAAATCCTTTAGGATGGGGGGAAGCTTCTCCGGATCCGCTGGCTCCGCCGGGATCTCGATGACCTTGCGGACGGACCAGGCCCCGTTCTCCCGATACCAGAGCCAGACGGAAGCGGATAGGTCTTTGAGGGAGAGGACCACCCCGGCAAAGCCATAGGCCTTCGTCGGGTCATGGGCCGGCCGGAGCTCCAGGACCATTTGATGCTCCGCCCCGAGATCCAGAACCTGCACGTGCCTGCGGCGTCGCAGATCCCAGATATGGAGCCGGTGGCCGTAGCGGCCGTTCAGCAGGGCCTCCACATCCACCCCGTTCTCCACCATACGGGGCGTGCCCCACTCGCTGGTGATCATCACATCGTAGCCCAGGTGCCACCAGAAATCGTAGGCCAGGAACTGAGGTCCCCGATCCACCTCCCAGCGCCCCAGGACCTCAAAGGTGTAATGGTCGAGCATGAAGATCCCTCCTGGCCCATCCCCGTCCGGCCTCCCCAGGGCGCTGATGTAGATGCCATCGGGCCCGCAATGCACCGTATGGGGCCGCGAGTAGCCCGTTCGGGCGGCCACCTCCTCCGGCTCGATCACCTTCACCACCCGCGGCTGACGGGGGTCCGGCTTCGTGTCTATGATATAGATCCGTGAGGACCGCAGGCCTGGGACGACGAGGTAACGGCGCTCCACGTGGGGGTGAGGCGCGTAAGGGCACAGGGCGGAGCTACAGGCGTTCCAGCCGAAGTGGTGAAGCTCATCGCCCGGGTAAGGGAGATCAACCCGGCCCACCACGCGGCTGTAGGTCGGCGAGCGAGGGTCCACGTCCACCACAGCGATGGCGTCCGGCCGCCCATCGGGGTTCGGGTTGATCGTCGCCACGTAGGCGAGGCGCTCCGGCGGCGCCTGCATGGCCAACCGCGGGGAAGGATAGAAACTCGGGTCCGGTTTCCAGAGGACCATAGGAGCCTCCTGCACAAAGTCTTTTTATCCTAAACTTTCAAGGCAAGGGGGGCGCGAGGCGAAAGCCCTGCTGGCGGCGAACGCGTGGCCCGGCCGGGAAGCAGAGGCGCCTCACGCCTTCGCGTTCAGCCCAACGCGGCGGCCAGCACGATCCGTGCCTCCTCCCCTTCCCGCTGGACCTCGATCACCGCGTAGCCGTTGCGCCTTGCCCACGCGGTGACCGTGAACTCATCCGCGTAGCCCCGCACCCACACCGCCACCGCTTCCCCCGGGCCCAGGCCGGCCAGGGCCTGCTGGACCCGGCCGATGGGCGAGTCGGTGCAAAGCTCGATCCCCGCCCGCAAATCCACCGTCCGTGCGATCCGTGCCATCGCCACCTCCCGGCCCGGCTGGGCGGGCCCCCGAATGGGGGGCCCGCCCCCTGGCCGTCAACGCTCGATGGGGAGCCCCACCGTGTTGCCCCACTCCGACCACGAGCCGTCGTAGTTGCGGACGTTGGGATAGCCCAGCAGATGACGCAGCACGAACCAGGTCA
>JBEPYX010000333.1:0-2853 GCA_041641155.1 Thermoflexus sp. | reverse complement strand
GGCGTGAGGTCCTTGAAGGCGTCCCCGTACGCGGCCCGCGCCCGCTGGCGGAATTGCTCCAGCACCTTCTGGGTGACCGCGGGATCCAGGATGGCCTCGCCCCGCGCCAACGCCTCCAGGGCCTGGATCAGCTCCCGGCTCCCCGCCCGCTTCAAAACGTACCCGGACGCCCCCCCCTCGATGGCCCGCACGATGAACTCCTCGTCCGCATAGGCGGTCAGGATCAGCACGCGGGTCTGGGGGAAGCGCTGCGTGATCTCCCGGCAAACCTCCAGCCCATCCCGATCCGGAAGACGCACGTCCAGGATCACGATGTCGGGGCGCAGGCGCTCCACCATGGCCAGGGCCTGCGCCCCCGTCTCCGCCTCCCCCACCAACTCGAACTCCGGCCGGCCCTGCAACAACAGCCGTAACCCCAGCCGGACCACCTCGTGGTCATCCACCACGAGAAGCCGAGCGCGCCTCATTCCCTCCCCTCCATCGGCAACTCCAACCAGACCGACGTGCCGTGCCCCGGCTCGCTCTCGATCCGCAGGACCCCTCCCAACAGCCGCGCCCGCTCCTGCATGGTCCGCAGACCCATCCCAACCGGATGCTCCGGGTCCATCCCGATCCCGTCATCACACACCCCGATCCGCAGGCGGCCATCTGCCATCCAGGCCTCCAGCCTCGCCCGCCGGGCCCGGGCGTGGCGGATCACGTTGCTCAGGGCCTCGGTGAGGATGGCAGCCAGATGGGCCATCTGCTCCGGGCTTAAGGGGAGGTCCGGGACGTTCAGCTGCGCCTCGATATCGATCACGCTGCGGAAGCGAGGATCCTGCACAATTTCCTCCAACAGCGCGCGCAGGCGGCCCGGGCGGGAGAGGCCCTGCAGGGTGGAGATGTAGAGCCGAATATCCTCAATCGCCCGGTTCAGGGCCAAGAGCATCCGGTCCAGCACCTCCTCCGCCGACGCATCGAGCCCACCCCGCCGCCGCAGGACCTCCGCCAGCAGCCCGGCGGCGTAGATCTGTTGGAGGATGCGATCGTGGAGATCCCGGCCGATCCGTACCCGCTCCATGGCCAGGATGTTCGCCCGCTCCATCTCCTCGATGTGCCGATCCACCTCCACTTCGAAGACCTCTAGGGAGCGGAGGAGGGCGACAAGGAGGATCGCGCCCAGCACCGAACGCCAGATCGGCATCGGGATCCCGATCGCCTGGAAGACGGCCGCCTCATTCACGAGGTTTCCTGGGAAAAAGGGCACCGCCGGCCCGAGGAACCCCTCCGCGATGCTGAAGGCGGCCATCGCCAAGCCGGCGACCCGGAGGGTCCGGATGATGTGCGGGAGATCCAGAGGAGCGATGTGCCGGTGGGCTTGGATCCGCAGGCCGTAGGCTGCGATCAGCCCGCCAGGCAGCCCCAGCCCGTAGCGCGCCGCGGCGTCGGCCACGGCGTGCCACTCCTGAAGCTCCGAGATCCAGGTCAACCCAAGAAAGAACGGGCCCAGCAGCCACAGGAAGAAGACCCCGGTGGGGGCCCAGAAGGCCCACCGCCCCCAAGGGGGCAATGGGTCAAGGATGCTGATCCCGAACTGGAAGAGGCAGAGGAACGACAGAGCTAGAAGGAAGACCTGGACGACGCGCAGCATCTCAATCAGCGAGGCGGGCAGGTAAGTCGCCTGGATGGGGATGAACACGTCCCCCCAGTTATGGAGGCCGTGGAGGATCCCGAAGAGGGCCAGCCAGGGGAGGGCTTGGGCCAGGCGCAGCCGACTGCGGCGCAGGCTCCGAAAGGCCAGGATCACGCCCATCGTAAAGAAGACCTGGCCGTATACCGAATAGACGATGACGCGGTTGGTTTCAAAGAGGGTCTGCAAGGCCTCGCGCACGAGGATCGCTCCTTCCCTCACGGTCAGGGCCGCTCCACCTCATCCTCTTAAATCTTACGCTAATCTTAAATCTGACGCCCTCCCGCGCGGGGCGATCGCGAGGCGCTTCCCCTGGAGGAGAAACAGAAGGCCACCCGGCGCTTCCGCGCCCGTGTGCCCGGTGAGGAAGCCTTCGAAGGGCCACCTCTCACAGGCGGGGAGTTGACAACGGTCAGCGCGAAGCGGAACGGGCCGCGCGGCGGAGCCAGCGCCGCATCAGCGCACGGCGTACATACTTGCGATAGAGCAGCCCGGTCAGAGTCTGGATCAGCCGATGGAGCTCCCGAAACCGCCCGATCCGCTCCGCGTCCGTATCCAGATCCCCCACCAGCGGCGTGTAGAGCGCGACATCATGGCGGACCTGGGCGCGCACCAGGCGCACGTAGAAGGCCAGGTTCGAGCACGTGATCCCCATCGCCTCCAGATCCCGAACGGTCCGCATCAGTGCCACATCCTCCAGGTCGTAGCGCCGCCCCCCCTCCGTCCCCCCGTTCGGCAACAAACCCAGCGCCTCCATCCGGCGGAGCTGCTCCAGGGAGATCCCCGCCCGCCGGGCCGCCTCTTCCGCCGTCAAGGTCGATCGCTCCTCCCCCTCGGATTCTTGTAGAACTTGCAGCAGCGCTTCCACGACGCCTAAGCTGAGCGTCGGATCCTCCGCCAGGCGATCGATCATCGCCCGCACCACCGAGAGGGGGAGCCGATGGCGAGCCCGCAGGTTCAGGATCAGGGCCAGCCGCTCCACATCCGCTGGGCAGTAGAGCCGGTGCCCGCCGTGGGTGCGTCGAGGGCGGATCAGGCCAGCCCGCTCCCAATAGCGCAGCTTGCTCGGCGTGACATCCGGGAAACGCTGGCGCAGGTGGTTCACCACTTCCCCGATCGTCCACAGACGCCCTTCTCGCTCCATCCGATCCCCACCACACCGCCGGAATAGATCCGTCTACCCG
>JBEPYX010000332.1:0-2858 GCA_041641155.1 Thermoflexus sp. | reverse complement strand
CACCTCCTCCAAATCGGACCGCAACCCGTCGAGCGTCCCGCCCGGGTGCGCTTGCGCCCATCCTTCGAGGATCGCGGCCGCGCGATGGGCCAGGGCCGTCGCGCCGGACGTCCGATCCGCCTGATAGGCCGATAACGCCTCCTGCCAGTCCACGGGTGCCGTTCTCCATCGGGTGCCCCCAGGGGGCACAGATGTCCACAGTCGGGCCAATCTCAGGCCTAAATTAAAAAAGCACCGCCGCCTTGTCTCGCTGGGCGCGTATCCACTCAGGCCTACAATTAAAAAAGCACCGATGCCCTTGGGTGGAAACCCTTCGGAGGGAACGGGGCCGATGGACCCGAACTGGCTCTTCGAACGGCTGGCCCCTTGGTATGACCGTGCCATTCGCCAGATGGGGATCGGGCCGCTCCGGGATCGCCTCTCGCTCCCCATCACGGGGCGGCTCCTGGATCTCGGCGGGGGGACCGGGCGGGTTGCCCGGGCGGTGCAGGATCAGGTAGGCCTGGCGGTCGTGGCGGACGCTGCCCGGGGGATGCTCCGGGTGGCCCGGCGCTGGCCGAGGCTCCAGGTCGTCCAGGCCCTCGCCGAGCGCCTCCCCTTCGCCGATGAGACCTTCGACCGGATCGTGATCGTGGACGCGTTGCACCACTTCATCGACGCGGAGGCCGCCATCCGAGAGGCGGCCCGAGCACTCCGGCCCGGCGGAACGCTGCTCATCGAAGAGCCGGACATCACCCGCTGGCCCGTGAAGGCGGCGGCCGTGATCGAACGGCTCCTCGGGCTGCGCAGCCGGTTCCGGCCCGGGGAGGCCATCCGGGCGATCGCCGAGGCCGCTGGCCTCCACGCCCACCTTGAGCCCGGCCCCGCCCTCCGATGGTGGGTCATCGGCCATAAAATCGGGCCGGCAGGACCATCGTCCGGACAGATCACGGCCCGCCCCGACGACCGCCCTGCCGGCCCGTAGGTGCCCCCTCCGGGATTCGAACCCGGATACGCCGCTTAGAAGGCGGCTGCTCTTTCCCTTTGAGCTAAGGGGGCCAGCAACCGCAATCAATCGATATTGTAAAAAACACTCGACCTACGGTCGTAGGAAAAAAGTCATAGGGGAAGCCGAAAGATCGGCCAGCCGAGGCCGGGGGCGTCAGCGTCCTCTCAAAGGAGCAACCGAGGAAATCGAGGTCACGGATGCGCTCCGCCCGCCGAGGGGACGGGAGCACCCATTGAGGAAGATCCGCTTGGGAGCCAGCCAACCGGCCATTCGCTTCACCCGCTGTAAAATGATATTGGACAAAGAAGGGAACCGACCGGAGAACTGATTCTACAATACCATAATCTGATGACGCTGTCAAGGTCGTGGATGGGCCCTTTAAGCGGATTGCTGGAGGTTTGGACCCATGAGCCGATCCTCGCCGAGGCGATCCGGGCGCTGGAGGCCGGGGAGCCTGCTCGGATCGCGCTTCCCCGTTCCGCTTGGTCGTTCTGGATCGCCGCGCTGGTCCGGCAGGCCTCACGCTCGGTTCTGATCGCCACCGGGACCGCAGAGCGGGCTCAGGCGCTGGCCCAGGATCTGGCCCTCTGGCTGGGGCCGGAGCGCATCCATCGACTGCCGGAGCCCCCTGTCCTCCCGTATGAGCGGGCCCCCTGGCCCCCGGAGATCCGGGCGGAGCGGCTGACGGCCCTGGCCGCCATGGCCGGCCTGAACGGCGATCCCGCGCCGGTGGTCATCGCCTCCGCCCGCGCCCTCCGGCTGCGCACGCTCCCACCCCGTCTCTTCCACCGCCTGCGTCGGATCATACGGGTGGGCCAAGACCTTCCCATGGAGGGCTTTATCCGTTACCTGCTGGAAGCGGGATACGAGCCGGTCACCACCGTGGTCCACCCCGGGCAATTCGCCCGCCGTGGAGGGATCCTTGACCTCTTTCCCTCCACCACGCTGGAGCCGATCCGGATGGAGTGGGAAGGGGACCGCATCGCCAGCATGCGGGCCTTCGATCCGGGCACCCAGCGGACCCTCCGGCCGGTCGAGCAGGTCCGCATCCTCCCCGCCCGGGAGGCGCTGCCGGCTTACGGGCCGGCGGTCGCGGAGCGGCTCGCCGCCTGGCAGCCCGGGGTCGAGGCCCCGGCGGAGGCGGAGGCCCTGGAGCGGGAACGCCAGGCGTTGGCCCGCGGGGCCCCGTTCCCCTTGCTGGAGTTCTACCTTCCATATTTGTATCCCGACGCCACTACACCCCTCGCTTACCTCCCGGATGGGGCGTGGGTACTCCTCGCGGATGAGATGGAGATCCAGGCGGCGTGGTCGGAGCTGCAGGAGGAGGCCCAGGAGCTGCGGGCCCGCGCCGAGGGTGCCGGGTTTCTCCCCCCCGATTACCCGGACCCACTCGTGGAGCCCTCGGTCTGGGAGGCCCATCGGCGCCGGTGCCGCTTCCTCTCCATTGCCCCGCTCCCCGAGGAGGGCGGCTTCCCCACCCTCCCGGTCGAGGCCCCCCCGCGCTTCGGGGGGCAGCTCCAGCGGATCCTGGAGGACCTCGAACGACGCCTGCGCCTGGGCGAGGCAGTGGTCGTCGTCAGCCGTCAGGCGGCGCGCCTGGCGGCCATCTGGGCCGATCACGCCCGGGGCACGGAGGAGACCGCCCAGGCCGTTCAGGCCCTGAGCGCCCCGCCGCTCCCCCGGCGGATCTATTTCCTGAACGGAGCGCTGAGCGGGGGGTTCGTGTTCCGAGCGGCGGACGGTCGCCGCTTCGCCCTGCTCACGGACGCGGAGCTCTTCGGGGTGCTGCGGCCCCTCCCCTGGCGCCGGCGCATCCGGCGGGGGGCGCCCCCGGAGTGGATCCAGACGCTCCGGGAAGGGGACTATGTGG
>JBEPYX010000331.1:0-2861 GCA_041641155.1 Thermoflexus sp. | reverse complement strand
GAGCAGGGGGCCGATGGAGGGCGCTTCGCTGCGGAAGAGCCACAGGATGGCCGGGGGGAGCAGCAGGGCAATCAGGACGTCCTCCATGATCGAGAGGGAAACCGCGATGCGAGCTTCCGGCGACTCCTCCCATCCCAACTCCGCGATCAGGTGGGCCAGGATGCCGGAGGAGGTGATCAGGGTGACGCCGCCCAGCAGCAGGGCCAGGAGCGTTCCCCATCCCATCCCGATGGCGAAGAGGAAGCCCGGCAGGAAGTTCAGCAGGATGTCCGCCACACCGTCCGGGAGATACGAGGAGAGCGTCTCCCGGAGCTCCCGGCCGCTGTATTCCAGCCCCAGCATGAAGAGGAGAAGGACGGATCCGATCTCGGCCGTAGTGTGGACGAAGGCCTCACTGAAGCGCAGGGGGGCAATCCCTCCCTCGCCGAAGGCCAGCCCGGCCAGGAGGATGAGGGGAATGGGGGAGAACCCCAGGTGATAGGCTGCGCGATGCAGCAGGGCCAGGCCGATGAAGATCACCCCCAGCTCGATCAGGGCCATCCGGGCCTCCAGGGGCGTTCGAACAAAAGAGGTGGGTCGCCGGCCTGCCCGCTGTCCTCGCGCCTTCCGGGGCAGCCGCCGCGCGGCCGTTCACTCCAGGTAAGTCGGCCCGGCGGTCAACGGTCCGACGCGGTTCCGGAATTCCACGCGGCCCCACCCGCAGCGGGCGCAGGCGACCCGGATCTCTTCCACATAGGGGTCGTGTTCCTCCGGCTGGAGGATCGCCCAACGGATCCGGCCGCCGCATTGGGGGCACGTCGGGGTGATCAGCCAGGCGTAGATCCCCGGCGGGTGGATCCAAGCCAGGGCGGTCGCCGCCAGGGCCAGGATCACGCCGATCTGGGCCGGCCCCTGGGGTCGGAGTCCGATCCCAATCCCTGCCCAGATCAGCATCAGGGCAGCGATGAACCAACGCACATACGGATAACGGATAAACAGCATGGATGCCTCCCATCGTGAGGATCGACGGGGCAAGCAATAGAGATCCCCGCCGAGGTGGCCTCCCGGCCCTCGAACAACATCCCCCTCCTCTCCGCGGCCCCAGGGCAGCCGGGGAAGGGATGGCTTCAGCGGAGCCAGTCCGGAAGCAGGAGGAGGGGACGGGCTCCGGGCCTCATCCTTTCTTCGCGTTGTTGGTGAAAATCGGGAGATGCCCTAGGGAGATGATGTGGCGCCACTTGGCCCGCTCCCCCTCCGTGAACACCGCGGCCTCCGCGACCACAATGGCGCCGGCCTTGTTCATCAGCATACGCATCGCCTGCAGGGTGGATCCGGTGGAGATCACGTCGTCCACCAGCACCACCCGCCGCCCGCGGACCCGCTCGATGTCCTTCTCATCTAGGTAGAGGGTCTGGGGCTGCCCGGTGGTGATCGAAAGGGTCTCGGCGCTCAGGGCCTCGCCCATATAGGGCTTGTAGCTCTTGCGCAAGATCACGTAGGGGAGGCCGGTCTCGATGGAGAGCTGGTATGCCAGGGGGATGGCCTTGGCCTCGGGGGTGACGATGACCTCCGCCTCTTTCGGAATGCGTTTCGCCAGCTCCTTGGCCGTAGCCAGGACCACCTCGGTGTCCCCAAGCATGTTGAAGATGGCGATCCGCACGCCGGGTGCGATCTCAAACAGGGGAAGATGGCGGGTCAACCCGGCGATCTCCACGGTGTAGGTCTCGCGCTTCGGGCTCATCCGGCCTGCCTCCTGCCAGGATGCCGAGGCTATTATACCAAAGGGCGTGGGCGCCGAGGCCGGGTCCACCCGAGTTATAATGCGGCTGGGCCGCTCCGTTCGCCGAGGGTGGACGGCCGCTGCTGTTTGGATTCGCCTTCCTGTTCAGCCTGGAATGGTTCCAACTGGGTTGGAAGGGTGGGCGCTGGAGGCGACGGGATGCAGGTGATGCCGGGCCTGAAAGAGCCGGGCATGACAATGAAATCCAGAACGGTGGTGGAACTTCAGGTCAGGAGGCAAATCCGATGAAGGCCGTGATCCCAGTGGCAGGGTTCGGAACCCGATTGCGTCCCCACACGTACAGCAAGCCGAAGCCGTTGATCAACGTCGCCGGCAAGCCTTTCCTGGGCTACATCTTAGAGAAACTGTCTGCTCTAAACCCCGAGGAATACATTTTCATCGTCGGTTACTTAGGTGAACAGATCCAGCAATACGTGGACAGCACCTACCGGCTGCCCGCCCGCTATGTGGAGCAGAAGGAGCTCCTGGGGCAGGCCCATGCCCTCTGGCTGGCCCGCGACTACATTGATGGCCCCATCGTGATCATCTTCGCCGATACCCTCTTCGAGGCTGATCTCCGGGATCTCGATTCGCCGGACGCGGACGGGATCGCCTTCGTGAAGGAAGTGGAGGATCCGCGCCGTTTCGGGGTGGTGGAGCTGGACGCGCGGGGCTACGTCACCCGCTTCGTCGAGAAGCCGGCCAGCGTGGAGAACCGCCTCGCGGTGATCGGGATGTATTACATCCGTAACGGCCCCCTGCTGGTCAAGGCCTGTGAGGAGCTGATGGCCCGGGGGATCCGCACCCGGGGCGAGTATTTCCTGACCGATGCCCTGAACATCTTCCTGGAATACGGCCAGCGGCTCCGGGTTCGCGAGGTGAACGTGTGGGTGGACTGCGGGACGCCGGAGGCGGTGCTGGAGACGAACCGTTACCTTCTCTCCCACGGCCACGATAATTCTCAGGAAGCCCGGCGGGAGGGCGTGGTGATCCTCCCCCCCGTCTTCATCTCCCCGACCGCCCACGTGCGGAACGCGGTGATCGGCCCCTACGCCACCATCGCCGACGGCTGCTTCATCGAGAACGCCATCATCCGGGATTC
>JBEPYX010000330.1:0-2863 GCA_041641155.1 Thermoflexus sp. | reverse complement strand
CCTGGGCGGGAGGGGTCGGAGGAGAGGTGCGGGGAAGCCCATAGTAGGCCTCGAGGATCTGGCGGGCCAGCGGGGCAGCAACGGCGGAGCCCTGCCCCCCGTGCTCCACGAGGACCACCACCACCAGCTCCGGCGCGTCCGCCGGCGCGTAGCCCGCAAACCACGCATGGGGCGGCCGTCCGGGGGCCGTCTCAGCGGTGCCCGTCTTCCCGGCGACCGGGAACGGCATGCCCCGGAAGGCCCAGGTCGCCGTCCCTCGGGGGTGGGTGGTGACGCCCAGGAGCCCCTGGCGGATGACGGCCAGGGTGTCCGCCGAAACCGGCAGCCATCCCTGGGTCTCCGGCGGGAAATCTTCCTCCGGCTGTCCGGGGGCTGGGCCGATGCGGAGCACCAGCCGGGGCCGATAGAGGACTCCGCCGTTGGCCACTGCTGCCAGCATCCGGGCGATCTGCAGCGGGGTGACCAGGAGATCGCTCTGGCCGATGGACATATTCACCGCGTCCCCCACTGACCATGGGCGGCCGCCCTGCTGGGCGCGCCACGCCGCATCGGGCACCAGCCCAGCCTCCTCCGGCACCCCCTGGATGCCTGTCGGCGCCCCCAGCCCGAAGGCCCGTGCCATCTGGGGAACAATGTCGGGATCTTGTTGGTGGAGGGCGAACCCGATCTGATAGAAGGCGACGTTACAGGAGACCGTCAGGGCGGTCAGGATATCCACCGTCCCGTGCCCGGTCCGGAGCCAGCACCACTTGCGGTAGCCGGGGCCCAGGCCGTCCCAGTATCCGGGATCCTGGAAGGTGCTGCGGGCGGTGAACCCATGGGTGAGAGCGGCGGCCGCCACCACGATCTTGAAGATCGAGCCCGGGGGATACAGGCCCTGGGTGGCTCGGTTCAGGAAGGCGCCGGGTGCGGGGGGCGGGCTGTTTGGCTGAAGGAGGGCGTTGGGGTCGAAGTCCGGCCCGCTGACGATGGCCAAAAGATCCCCGTTCCGAGGGTCCATGACTACCACCGCTCCGGTTCGATCCCCAAAGATCTCCTCGACCTGGGCCTGGAAGTCGCGTTTCAGTGTGGTGGTGATGGAACGGCCTGGCGTGAACGGCCGCTCTGCGATAAGCCGGGGTGCGGCGTTGGCCGTGGGGGCGGGCCGGATGAAGAGGCGGCCGCCGTGGGTCCCCGCGAGATATGGCTCCCCCCAGGCCTCCAGCCCCATACGCCCGACCCACTCATCGCCCCGATATCCTCGGCGCCGCCAAGTGTCCAGCTCCTCCGGCCCGATCTGGCTCACGATCCCCACCGTGTGGACGGCGACGCCGGCATAGATCCGCCCGCTTCGGGCCCGGAGGACCACGCCCGGCGTGGCCTCCAGGTCGGCTACGAAAGGCGCCAGGCGATCGGCCGGCAGCGCCAGGATAGGCATATACCAGTCCGGTTGGCCCGAGGCGTAGCGGGATCGGATGGTCTGGGGCGCCAGCCCGGTCGCCTGGGCGAGCCGCTGGAGCAGGAGCCCCTCATCGGCGATCCGCCCCGGCACCACCCCGATCTCCACCCAATCCCCCTGCGCGGCCAAGGCCTGCCCCTCGCGGTCGTAGAGGTTCGCCCGCTCCGGGATGACGTATTCCGCCTGGAGCCGCTCCCCCTCGCCGAGGGCCGGCCAGAGGAGGGCATCCCGCCAGACAACCCGCCAACCCTCCGGGCGCAGGCGGAGCTCCAGGACGCCCTCCGCTTCCAGTTCCCCGAACAGGGCCGTCTTCCAGCGCACCCGGTAGCGGGCGCGGGCGGTTTCCCCCGCCGAAGCCAGGTCCAGCGGCTGGACGTCCACGGCCTGGACGCCCGCAGTGTTCAGGGTTTCCCGCCAGAGCGCGCGGAACTCCTCCAGGGGGATGGCCGCCCGAGAGGCCGGGGTCAGGAGCGCCCAGAGGGCCTCCGGGTCCTCCCGCCGGATGGCCTCCAGCGCCGCGGCCAACGTCTCCGCCGGGGAGGGCAAGGGCGTGGGGGTCGGCGGGGCCGGCGTATGGGTGGGGACCGGGCGCGTGGGGCTCCGGCACGCCCCCAACCAGCCTCCTAGGGCGGCGGGGAGTCCGCGCAAGAGGAAATCCCGCCGCGTCCACCCATTCCCCATGATCTGTCCTCCCGACCTTCCGTGTCGCGGCGCCTCCGAAGACGCACCTCTGGAAAAACCGGATCGGCTATCCATCGGTCGGGGGAAGGGGGAGCCCGACCGGCTGTCGCAGGCGCTCCGGGGAGATCGTCGGGGGAAGGCCGGCGCGCATCGCCAGGACCTTGATCACCCGCCAGAGGCCCTGGCGGGTCAGGGGTTCCCCTCGATGGTTGAGTAGCAACGCCCGGACCTCCAGGTTGCGGATCAAGCCGGGTCGGCCGGCGCTCAGATAGCGCTGGAGGCTGGAGGCGATCGCCGCCGGGATCTCGAGCCACCGGGGGCCATTGCGGGTAGGGATCCGCAGGCGCCCCCGGGCCACGTCCACGTCGTCCATGGTGAGAGCGATCGCCTGCCCGGCCCGCAGCCCCATACGGCCGATGAGGTCCACGATGAGGCGATCCCGCAGCCCCAGCGGGGTCTCCGGGAGCGAGCGGGCGATCTCCAGCAGCCGCTGGCGTTGAGCGGGGGAAAGCGGGAAACGGATCCGCCGCGCGGGGGCATGCCAGGGGAGGGAGAGAGCAGGGTTCTCCGGGATGACCCCTCGCGTTTCCAGGAAGCGGAAAAAGGCGCGGAGGGCGGCGACCTTCTGGTTCCATGTGCTGGGAGACCAGCCCCGCTGGGCCGTAGCCTCCCGAAGGAAAGCTTCCAGCAGCGGGGAACGTGCCTCCACCCAGCGGTCGACCCCTTGGCTTTTCAGGAAGCGGG
>JBEPYX010000329.1:0-2865 GCA_041641155.1 Thermoflexus sp. | reverse complement strand
TCGGGATCGTGGGGGGGACCACCCAGGCCCATCCGCTGGCCCGGGTGGCGTTGAAGATCCTGGGGGTCTCCACCGCCCGGGAGCTGGCCGAGATCATGGCCGCGGTCGGCCTGGCGCAGAACTTGGCCGCCCTGCGGGCCCTGGCCACCGAGGGGATCCAGCGGGGGCACATGGCGCTGCACGCCCGCCAGATCGCCATGGCCGCGGGGGCGGTGGGGGAGGAGATCGATTGGATCGCAGAGCGGCTCGTGGCGGAGCGGACCATCCGCCTGGCCCGCGCCCGGGAGCTGCTTCAGGCGCTGCGCTCGTCGCGGCCCGAGGCGCCGCGCCCCTGAGCCACCAGTGGGGCACCCATCTGGCGGTGTGAGGAAGCAGATGCCGTATCGCGTGGCCTTAGAACGAGGCGTTGAAGGTCGGCACATCGCCTGGATCCTGGATTACCCCGGATGCTTTGCCTCCGGATACACCGAGCCGGATGTCCTCGCTCGGATCCCAGAGGCGATCCGGGAATACTTCGCCTGGCTGGGCGCCCACGGGATCCCCGCGGCCGGGCCCGGGGTTCCTGAGGATTTCCGGGTAGTGGAGATCTTCGAGGTCTACACGATCAACGAGCGCTTCGAGCGGGGTGGCTCCCGGGAGGTACGCGCCTGGTTCCTAGACGATTGGCGGCCGCTGACCGAGGAGGAGGTCGAGTTTGGCCTTCAGGTGCTCGCCGCCTCTCGGGCGGACCTGCGGGCGGCGGTCGAGGGCCTGCCGGATCCCGTTCTGGACGCGGTGCTGCCGGGCCAACGGTGGTCCATACGCGGGGTATTGCGCCACATCGCCCAGGGGGAATACGGGTATCTCCGCCGCCTGGGGCGCGAGGTAGGCGATCCGCCGGCGGAGGTGTGGGCGCACCTCGAAGGGGTGCGCCGCGCGCTGGAGCAGGCCCTGCGCGATTGGGTAGGCCATTCGGTGGTGATCGGCGTGGAAGGGGAATTTTGGTCCCCGCGCAAGGTGCTGCGGCGGGCGACCTGGCACGAGCGCGACCACGTGGTCCACCTTCACCAGATGCGCCGGGCGCTGGGCTGGGGAGGGTGAGAATCTCAACGAGATGTTCCGGAGGGGAGCCGGATGCACGAGAACGGCCATCGGATCATGAAACCGGCCCGGCCGGTGGGGATCGTGGGGTATGGGGCCTACGTTCCCCGCTATCGCCTGCCGGGGACCGAGATCTCCCGCCTGTGGACGGGGGGAACAGAGCCGCCGCCGGTGCAGGAGAAGGCGGTGCCGGGGCCCGACGAGGATGTGGTGACCATGTCCATCGAGGCCGCGCGGAACGCCCTGGCCCGGGCGGGGATCGCCCCGAGCCGCCTGCGAGCGGTGTGGGTGGGCAGCGAGTCCCACCCCTACGCGGTGAAGCCCAGCGCCACCATCGTCGCCGAGGCCATCGGTGCGACGCCCTTCGTCCAGGCCGGCGACTGGGAGTTCGCCTGCAAGGCCGGCACGGAGGCCATGCAGGCCGCCATCGGCCTGGTGGGCTCCGGCATGGCGGATTACGCCATGGCCATCGGGATGGATACCGCCCAGGGGCGGCCGGGCGACGCCTTGGAATACACCGCCGGGGCCGGGGGGGCCGCCTTCATCCTCGGCCCGGCCGAGGAGAGCCTCGCAGTCCTGGAAGGCTCGCTTTCCTACGTCACGGATACCCCGGACTTCTGGCGCCGGGCCCACGCGCGCTACCCGGAGCACGGGGGCCGCTTCACCGGAGAGCCGGCCTATTTCCACCATATTGTGGAGGCCGCGCGGCGGCTGATGGAGGCCCTGGGGACGCGTCCGGAGGATTACGCCTACGCCGTCTTCCACCAGCCCAACAGCAAGTTCCCGCGGAAAGCGGCGGGGATGCTCGGGTTCCGGCCAGAGCAGATCCGGGCCGGGCTGCTGGTGGACATGATCGGCAACACCTATGCCGGGTCTTGCCTCATCGGGCTGGCCGCGATCCTGGACGAAGCCCATCCAGGCGATCGCATCCTGGCCGTCTCCTTCGGCTCCGGCGCCGGGTCCGATGCCTTCTCCTTTCGGGTGACTGAGGCGATCGAGGCGCGCCGGGACCGGGCGCCGCGGACCCGGGACTACATCGCCCGGCGGGTGGTCATCGATTACGCCACCTATGCCCGCTATCGGAAGAAGATCGTCATGGACACCGAGGGGTGAGGAGGGGCGGATGCGGGAGGTCGCCATCATCGGCATCGGCCAGACCCCGGTGGGGGAGCACTGGGACAAAGGGTTGCGGGAGCTGGCGCTGGAGGCGCTGGAGGCCGCCCTGCGGGATGCAGGGGTGGAGCGGGTGGACGCCCTCCTCGTGGGGAACATGCTCTCCGGGCCGATCGAAGCCCAGGAACACCTGGGGGCGCTGGTGGCCGACTTCGCCGGGATGCATGGGGTGGAGGCCCTCAAGATCGAGGCGGCGTGCGCCTCCGGCGCCGCAGCGCTACGCATCGGCTACGCCATGGTCGCCGGTGGGTTGGCTGATCGGGTGGCTGTGGTGGGGGTAGAGAAGATGACCGATGCCTCGGGGGAGACCATCACCGCCGCCCTGGCAACTGCTGCCGACGCCGAGTACGAGGCGGTCCACGGGATGACCTTCGCCGCCCTCAATGCCCTATTGATGCGCCGCTACATGCACGAATATGGTTACCGCCGGGAGGACTTCGCGCCCTTCTCGATCAACGCCCATCGCAACGCCGTCCACAACCCCCATGCGATGCTGCGCTTTCCCATCACGGCGGAGGCCTTCGCCTCGGCCCGCGTGATCGCCGATCCGATCACCCTGCTGGACGCCTCGCCAATTTGTGACGGGGCGGCGGCCGTGATCCTGTGCCCGGC
>JBEPYX010000328.1:0-2881 GCA_041641155.1 Thermoflexus sp. | reverse complement strand
TTTACCATAATGCGGGGTGAGAACCGGACGTCGAGGAGGGGAGCCGATGAGCGTCACAGCGCCTCAGGGGTTTCGAGCCGCCGGCGTCGCATGCGGGATCAAGGCCAGTGGGGCGCTGGATCTGGCCTTGGTGGCCAGCACTCAGCCGTGCACAGCCGCCGCGGTCTTTACCACCAACCAGGTGAAAGCCGCTCACATCCGATACGCCCAGCCCTTGCTGGCCCGTCGGCGAACCGGCTACCGGGCGGTGGTGATCAACTCAGGGAACGCCAACGCATGCACCGGCCCGCGCGGCCTCGCGGATGTCCACGCCGTGGTCGAGCTGGCCGGCTTCCTCTTGGGCTTCCCCGCGGATACGATCCTGATGATGTCCACCGGAGTCATCGGCGTCCCGTTGCCAGTGGATAAAATCCGCGCCGGCCTGTTGCATGCGGTCTCCGCCCTCTCTGAGACAGGCGGCGAGGCGGCTGCCCGCGCCATCATGACCACCGACACCCGGCCCAAGATGGCGGTCCGCCGCTTGACCCTCCACGGGGTCCCCGTGACCATCGGGGGGATGGCCAAGGGAGCGGGGATGATCCACCCGCATATGGCGACCATGCTTGCCCTGATCACCACGGATGCGGAGATTGAGCCGGACCGCCTGAGCGCTCTTCTCCAGTCCGCGGTGGACGCCAGCTTCCACCGGATCACGGTGGACGGCGATCAAAGCACCAACGACACGGCCCTGATCCTGGCCAACGGGGCCGCGGGGGTCGCCCTGGATGAAAGCGCCATGCCGCTTTTCCAGGAGGCGCTGACCGACCTCTGCGTGGAGCTGGCGAAAGCGATCGTGCAGGACGGCGAGGGGGCAACCAAATTCGTGGAGATCCGGGTCCAGGGCGCCCGCACACGGGAAGAGGCGCGGCAGATCGCCCGCCACATCGCCCGCTCGCCGCTCGTGAAGACGGCGTTCTACGGCGAGGACCCGAACTGGGGCCGGATCCTCGCCGCCGCCGGGGCCGCCGGCGTATCCTTCGACGCCGAGGCCCTCTCCCTCTGGATCCAGCGGGACGGCGAGCCTCCGCTGTTGCTGTTCGATCGGGGCGCGCCGGCCCTGTATTTCGAGGACGAGGCCCGCCGCATCTTCCAGGCTCCCGCCTTCCGCGTGCTCCTGGACCTGGGCCTGGGCGAGGCGGAGGACTGGGTGTGGACCTGTGATTTTTCCCACGACTACGTGACCATCAACGGGCGGTATCGTACTTGACAAGGAGGGATCCCCGAGCCCGATGGAGAACCTTGAAACGTTCCTTCGAAACCTACTCGCCCAGCTCATTGCGATCCCCTCCCCCAGCGGGGAGGAGGGAGCCCTTCTCGCGTTCCTGGAGGGGTGGCTTCGGGAGGGCGGCTTCCCGGTCGCCCGCTTCCCGGTTCCCGATCATCCCTGGCCCAACCTCCTGATCCATCCTCAGCCCCGTCCCAAGCTGTTGATCACGGCGCACGTGGACACCGTGCCGCCGCTCCGCCATCCCCGGCCCTACGAGGCCGTCGAGCGGGATGGCCGGATTTACGGCCTGGGGAGCGCGGACGTGAAGGGCGGCCTGGCGGCCTTGATGGCGGCCCTGATGCTCGTGGGGGTGGAAACCCTTCAGGGTTCACCGGTCACCATCGCCCTCACCGTGGACGAGGAGAACATGGGACGGGGCGCGGAGGCCCTCGCCCGCGCCTGCCGTCCGGAGGCGGTGCTGGCCATCGAGCCCACCGAGCTGACGATCGGCGTCGCGGAGGCCGGCACGGTGGAGATCGCCCTGGAGATCCAGGGCCGCCCTGCCCACGGCTCTGCGGTGGAAAGCGGGCGGAACGCGATCCGGGAGGCGATGGCGCTCCTCCAGGAGTTGGAATCCCTCCCTACGATGCAGGCCCATCACCCGCTGATCGGCCGCGGCGCGGTCACCCCGCTGTTCATCCACGGCGGGGAGCGGGCGCTAGTGATCCCCGATCGCTGCGAGCTGCATCTGGATCTCCGCTGGCTGCCCGGCATTCCGCGGGAGACGCTTTTAAGGGAGATCGAAGCCGTGCTGGCCCGCCGCGCGGCCCTTTGGCGGATCGTTGATCTCTCCGCCCCGTTTGAGACCCCGGCCGAGGCCCCGCTGGTTCGGATGCTCGCGGAGACCCTGACCGAGGCCGGGCTTCCCGCCCGCCTCAACGGGATGCCCAGCTGGACGGACGCTGAGCCCTTCGCCCGATATGGGGCGCAAGCGGTCGTCTTCGGACCGGGGACCCTCGCCTGTGCCCACACGCCGGACGAGCACATCGCCCTCTCGGATCTGCTTCACGCCGCCCACATCTGGGCGTCCCTGATCCGGAAAGCAGCATCGCTCCCATCGTTCGGGCTCACGGATCCCATCGAGGGTGTCCCCCCGTGACGCTGCTCCCGGATGGGGAGAACGGTTGCCGAGAAGCGGGGAGGCTGCTATAATTTTTCCTGAAAGGGCGAGTAGCTCAGGTGGTCAGAGCGCACGGCTCACATCCGTGAGGTCGGGGGTTCGAGTCCCTCCTCGCCCACAGCGCCGCAGCCTTCGGGCTGCGGCGCTCTGTTTTCCGCCGGGTGGAACCCTGGGGCGCTGAGGGCGCCGGGCGGCCCCAGGCGCGCCAGCGCCGCATGTCAGACGAAACCGGGAGCGTAGCCATGCGCACCTACCGCATCCCCTTGGTGCC
Source organism: Thermoflexus sp. (assembly GCA_041641155.1). GTDB lineage: Bacteria > Chloroflexota > Anaerolineae > Thermoflexales > Thermoflexaceae > Thermoflexus. The sequence continues at coordinate 184 of JBEPYX010000328.1, read as the reverse complement.
AGGCCCCACCACTGTCCCCCCTGAGATCCGGGCCGCTTACCAAGAGGATTACGGCTCAGCAGACCTGGAGCCGGAATACTATGACCTGTATGCGGAGACCCAGGAGATGCTGCGGACCATCCTGGGGACCCGCAACCCGGTCGTGATCATGACCGGGGAGGCGATGGTGGCCCTGTGGGGCGCT
>JBEPYX010000327.1:0-2889 GCA_041641155.1 Thermoflexus sp. | reverse complement strand
TGCCACCAGTCGCAGGCGCGGCCCGACCGATGCCCTTCCCGGATCCGGCCGGGCTCCTGCTCCCAGCGCCACCAATCGTTGAGGGTGTTCTCCCCTTCCACCTGATGGCTCGACGTGGCGGTGCCCCAGCGGAAACCGGGCGGGAAGTGGAAGGCGAACTCCACCATGGCGGCGATCCCCTCCGCGGGCAGGTGGGCTTATGTCTTTCCCCAGTTCGCCCACGCCAGCCAGCCGGCCAGCAGGAGGGCGGTGAGGGAGGTGGCCGGGATCAGGATCTCGGCGCCGGCTGGGAGCGGCCCTCTGGCGGCGAAGGCCAGCACCATGGCCGTGGCCACCGTCCACCCTGCGGCGGAGCCGATCAATCCGGCGAGGAAGAGGCGGATCCAGCGCAGACGGGAAGGGGGGAGCATCGGTTCCTCCCAGGCTGCTTCTCCCGTTTCATTCTGGTCGCATTCCCAAGAGGCCGCAAGCGGGAGCAGCGTCCCGGGGAGGACCCTGCGCGCCGGAAGGCGGATGCGGAGGCCTGGAGACGCCCGCCGGCCTCCTCGCTTACCATTTACCATTTACCATGTAAACACAGCGGGTGCGGGATCGCGCCCGGCCGGACGGAGGGATCCTCAATGGCCTTCTTCCGGACGGATCGTCCGCTGAACCTCGCCCACCGCGGGGCCAGCCGGATCGCCCCGGAGAACACGCTGGCCGCCTTCCGCATTGCCCTGGAGGAAGGGGCCGACGGCTTCGAACTCGATGTGCGCTTCTCCCAGGATGGGGTCCCCGTGGTGATCCACGACGCAGATCTGCGCCGGACCACGAACGGCACCGGGCGGGTCGAGAGGAAGACAGTGGCGGCGCTCCGGGCGCTCGACGCTGGGGCGTGGTTCGATCCCCGTTTCGCCGGGGAGCGGATCCCCACCCTGGATGAGGTGTTGGAGGCCTTCGGGGATTCAGTCTGTTACAACATCGAGTTGAAGGCCTTCACCTCTCGCGACCTCAAGCGGGTCCGAGCGGTGGTGGAGCGGGTGCGCCGATACGGGCTGGCCGAGCGGGTGCTGTTGTCTTCGTTCAACCCGCTCGCCCTGCGGTGGGCCTGGCGGCTGGCGCCGGAGATCCCGCGGGGGCTCCTGGTGCCGACCTTCCCCTTTCCGCTGCGCCGGGCCTGGCTGGCCTTCCTGGCCCCGCATCAGGCTCGCCATCTCCCCTTCTCTATGATTAATGAACGGGCGGTCCGCTGGTGTCGGCGTCGTGGCTACGCGGTGGTGGCGTGGACGGTGAACGCGCCCGAGGAGATGCAGCGGCTGATCCGCCTGGGGGTGGAGGCGATCATCACCGACGAGCCGGGCCGGCTCGCGCGGGTGATGGAAGCGCTCGGCCTAAGGGGATAGGACCTCGAAGCTGCCCGTTCGAGGGACATGGCGGGTCTCCGGACTGGGAGCGGTGCTCCTGGGATCCCCCGTGTTATAATCCAACCGGCCGGTGTGGCTCCAGAACCCATGGGGAGAGGGGGCGATGATCCACCTGGACGATGCGGCGCGCCTGCGGGCGATGGACACGGGCCAGATGCTGGATCGGGTGGCCGATCTCCCCCAGCAACTGGAAGCGGGTTGGGCGCTGGCGATGCAAGCGTCGTTGCCCCGCGACTGGGAGGCCTCCGCCTTCGATGCCATCGTCATCGCCGGGATGGGCGGGTCAGCCATCGGAGCCTCGCTGGTGGCCGCGCTGGTGCAGGAGGAATGCCCGATCCCCCTGACGGTGGTGCGGGATTACGCCCTCCCGGCTTTCGCGCGCGGGCCCCGCGTGCTGGTGATCGGCTCCAGTTACTCCGGGGAGACGGAGGAGACGCTGGAGGTCTTCGAGACGGCGCGGAAGCGAGGGTGCACGCTGGCCGCGATCGCCACCGGGGGGCGGCTGGCCGAGCAGGCGCAGGCGTGGGGGGTTCCTTGCTTCCGCTTCGAACCGGTGGGGCAGCCGCGGGCGGCCCTTGGGTATTCCTTCTCGATCCTCCTCGGCCTGCTCCATCGCCTGGGGCTGATCGCGGATGCGCGGCCGGCCCTGGCGGAGGCGGCGGCCCGGATGCGGGAGGACGCCGCCCAGATGGCCCCGGAGGTCCCGGCCGTCCGCAACCCGGCCAAGCGGATGGCTGGCCAGTTGATCGGCCGCATCCCGCTGATCTTCGGCGCGGGCCCCCTGGCGGAGGTCGCCCGCCGCTGGAAGACCCAGATCAACGAGAACGCCAAGGCCGTGGCGGTCTTCGAAGCCCTGCCCGAGGCCGACCACAACACCGTCGTGGGCACCGAGTTCCCACCCGATCTGCTGCCGCATCTCATCGCCATCTTCCTGACGGCGCCGTCGGATCACCCGCGCAACGCCCTGCGGGCCCGGATCACGCGAGAGCTGTTCATGCGCCAGGGCGTGAACACGGATCTCTTCGTCGGGCGCGGGGAGAGCCGCCTCGCCCAGGTGTTCTCCCTCATCCTCCTCGGGGACTTCATCAGCGTCTACCTGGCCCTCGCCTACGCCATTGACCCCACGCCGGTCCAGGTGATCGCGGAGCTGAAGGCCCGCTTGGCGGCCGGGGGATGAGCCGGACGGCCCGGTGGTGGACAGAGATCGTGCCGCAACCCGAACCCTCAACGTGCGAAGGAGGCTTCCATGCCGCAATATGACGTGGTGATCATCGGCGGCGGGCCCGGCGGCTATGTGGCCGCGATCCGGGCAGCGCAGCTCGGGCTGAGGACGGCCCTGGTGGAGCGAGAGCATCTGGGGGGCGTCTGTCTCAACTGGGGCTGCATCCCCACCAAAGCCCTGCTGCGCAACGCGGAGGTGATCGAGCTGCTGCACCGTGGGGAGGAGTTCGGGTTCTCGTTCGAGAACCTAAAGGTGGACTACGCG